>CAQOYX010000084.1 GCA_948852375.1 uncultured Clostridia bacterium | reverse complement strand
CACAGAATTTAGGACTTGGAACAACTTGGATTGGTTCTTTTGACCCACAAAAATTACTTGAAATTTACGAAGTACCTCAAAATTTGATTCCTGTTGCAATACTACCAATTGGATATCCTTCAGAAGAAGCAAAACCAAGTAAATTACATTTTCAAAGAAATGAAATTTCTGATTTTGTGTATTGGAACAGAATTTAGCAACAAATTACATGTATCACTTATAAGACCTTATAACAGATTAGGAATAATATGGCATTGAAATTGCTATTAGAAATCTAGGAAGGGAAGCAAATATAAATAAAGTACATCCACATAAATTTAGAAGAACAATGGCAACTATGGCTATTGATAAAGGTATGCCAGTTGAACAAGTACAGAAATTATTAGGACATATTAAAATAGACACTACAACGGAATATGCTATGGTGAATCAAAATAATGTAAAAAATTCACATAGAAAATATATAACATAGTACGATTGTCACAAAAATATTATGTAAATGTTGAATTTAAAAGAATTATATAGTATAATACAAATATGGAAGTTTTTTCCACGTAAGAATTGCATATCAATTAGAAAGGTGCCAGAAAGTATGAAGGTATTAAGTTTAATTGAGCCATGGGCAACTCTTATCAAAGAGGGCAAAAAGGTCATCGAAACAAGAAGTTGGAAAACATCTTATAGAGGTGAACTTTATATCCATGCAAGTTGTAAAAAAATCAAAAGGAGTGATGAACACACAATTGAATTACTGAAGTTGATTCCAAATGTTCCTATGGGATATGGTAACATTATATGCAAATGTAAATTGACAGATTGCATATATATGGATCAAGAGTTTTTAGACAAAATTCAGAAAGACAAGCAGGAGTTCTTATGCGGAGAATATAGCTTAGGGAGATATGCTTGGATTTTGGAAGATGTAGAAGCTCTTGATGAACCAATTCCTGCAAAAGGACATTTGAACCTTTGGAATTATGATGCTGATGAATAAGAAAGGAACATGCAAGATGAAAATCGTACAGCTGAAAGAATTTGAAAGCATTCAAGAGGGGTTGCGGAGTTTAACTGAAGAATTTATAGGAGAATATCCATATTACTCAACATGGATTCAGAAGAACGAAGCAACATTCAAAGATGGAACAAGAGTTATTTATGAACTCAACAACAATGGAGAAACGGTAGGATACATGATGATTCATTTTTCAACGGCTAAATGTGCCAAGATTAATGGAATCTATGTGTTTCCTAACTGTCAGAAAAGAGGATATGCTAAGGAAGCTTTGTTGCAAATCTTGGAAGAACTTAAAGAGCAGAAATATGACTATGCATATATCCAAACCCGTATTCACAACAAGATTGTGGTTCATATGTTTGAGTCACTGCATTTTAATGTGATTGGTCAGAATTATCACAATATAGAGAAACAGAGTAGCTGGGTTGCTGTGTATGATCTGTGGTATAGAAGAAACTTTGATGAGATGTTTGATTTAGCAGAACAACTCTATCCAGGCTTTTCTAAGAACTGATATGTAATGAGGCAAGGTGTCAAATGACATCCTGCCTTTTTCAAAATTTAGAATTATAATATAAACGAAAAAGGGGGAAGATAATATGTCATATTTTGATACTCATGCTCACTATGATTGGAAAGAATTTGATAAAGATAGAGAAGAATTATTTGATAAATTTAAGGAAACACTTTGTGGACTTGTAAATATAGGTATAAATATAGAATCAGCTAACAAAGTTATAGAATATGCCAATAAATATTCATATATGTATTATTCATTAGGAATACATCCTATGGAAGTAGAAAAAGAAATTTCAGTGGATTTGATTGAGCAAATAGTAAAAAACGAATTAAAAAATAAGGAGTCAAAGTTAGTTGCAATTGGAGAAACTGGTTTAGATTATCATTTTAATTATCCTATAGAATTGCAAAAGAAGTATTTTATTGAACAAATAAAATTAGCCAATAAATATGATTTACCAATAATTATACATTCGAGAGAATCACAAGAAGATGTAGAAAAAATATTGAAAGAATATAGAGTTAAAAAAACAGGTATAATGCATTGCTATTCTGGAACACCAGAAATGTCAAAAAAGTTTATCGATATGGGTTATTATTTAGGAATAGGAGGACCTGTTACAAGATATAAAGATATACAAGAAACGGTTAGAATTACTTCTATTGATAAAATTGTTATAGAAACAGATAGTCCAGTTCTACCACCAGAACCATTTGAAAAACATTCAAGAAATAATTCATTATATCTAAAATATGTTGTAAATAAGATAGCAGAAATTAAAGAATTATCAGAAGATGATGTTATAAAATATACAACTCAAAATGCATATAGAGTATATGGAATAAAGGATTATTTCGATTAATAACCTTAGCGAGAACTTACAAGTTCAATGGCAGATATTAAGTTGAAAATATCTGTCTTTTATTGTATAATTGTAGCAAATTATAGTAATTTATGGGGAGGTAAATAGATGATGAAAAGTAAAAAATCAATAAAATATATTCTTTGGGATATTGATGGAACATTGCTTGATTTTGAATTAGCAGAAAATACAGCAATTCGTGAATGTTTTAAAGATTTTAATTTGGGAAATTGTAGTGATAAACAGCTTAAAGACTATAAAAAAATTAACAATAAATTTTGGAATCAATTAGAAAATGGCAAAATTTCAAAAAAAGAAGTTTTAGAAGGTCGATTTGTTGAATTTTTTTTGAAAAATGGAATTGACACAGATATAGCTTCAGAGTTTAATGAAACATATCAGATATGGCTTGGAAATATAGTTTATTATATAAAAAATGCAAAAGAAACAGTTCTAGCACTTAAAACAAAATATAAGCAATATGGAGCAACAAATGGAACTATTGTAGCCCAAGAAAAGAAATTAGCAAAATCTGGACTAGATAAATTGCTTGATGATGTGTTCATATCAGAAAAGATTGGTTTTAATAAACCTTCCATTAATTATTATAAAGCAGTGTTTGAAAAAGTTGGTAGCCACAACTTAGAAGAATACATAATGATTGGAGATTCCTTAACAAGTGATATGCAAGGTGGTATAAATGCTGGAATTTCAACCTGTTGGTTCAATCCTAATAAAAAGCAAAATGATAAAAAGTTAAATATTGATTATGAGATTAATAATTTAAAAGAAGTTATAGATATATTAACAAAATAGAAAAAATAACTATGATAAATAGTGAGCGACAACTTACAATTGCACTAAACTGCTGTCGCAGTGGTCGTTTAAGTTAGTATAGCACTAAAAATAACAAATTGCTACTAGTTAAAATCTAAAAAGCTTGTAAGTATTGAAATATCAAGAAAAACTCTTTAAAATAGATATTAAGTAGATTATGTCTACAAATATCTATTGAAAGGAGTTTTTTATGTGTAATGAAGAAATAATAAAACACATGGAAGAAGACATGACATTTAGAGGTTTAGCAGAAAAAACAAAAAAATCATATATCTGGCGAGTTAGTAGATATATGGAATTTCACAAAGGAAAAGATATTGAAAAATTAACAGAAGATGATATTAGAGATTTTCTAAAATATCTAGTAGAAGAACGTAAAAACAAAAGACGAGATGTAAATACATATAACAGTGCAGTACGATTTATGTATGGAACAACACTAAATAAAGTATTAAATTTAAAGAGGATACCTCTATTTAAAATACAAAAGATAAGCCAGAAATGTTTACAAAGGAAGAACTGAAAAGATTTTTTAAGGCTTGTGAGAATGAAAGATTGCGGTTTAAAATATAAAGCTATGTTTATGACAGTATATGGTGGAGGACTTAGAGTATCAGAACTGTGTAATTTAAGAATACAAGATATTGATAGTAAAAATATGAGAATATTAGTCCGAGAAGGAAAAGAAAGCAAGTATAGATATACTTTGCTATCACAAATTAATTTAGAAATATTAAGAGAATATTTTAAAGCATATAGACCGAAGCACAAGGAAAATTATCTATTCATTTCTCAACAAACAAACGACAAATATACTCCATCAGGTCCAGAAATTGCATTTAGAGAAATAAGAAAAAAAGCAGGAATAACAAGAAAAGTAACAGTACATGGATTAAGACATAATTTTGCAACAGATTTAATAGAAAATGGATTAGACATATTGCATTTACAAAAATTACTTGGACATTCAGGAATAAGGTCAACAATGGAATATTTACATCTTGCAAATGTAGAAAAAGACATTGTAAATCCATTAGATAGATTGTATAGGTCAGGTGATGAAAATGCCTGAATTACAAGATATATTAAGTCAATATGGAAAACAATATAAAGAAAAACATAATTTGCCAATATATGTAAAGAAAACATTAAATGCAATAGAAAAATGTAGGACAGCACAATTAGGAGCACATGAAGATATATGTGACCATTGTGGTCATAAAAAAAATTGTTACAATTCTTGTAGAAATAGGCATTGTCCGAAATGTCAAACATCAGCAAAAGAAAAATGGATATATAATCAAAAGTTTAATGTATTAAATGTGCAATACTTTCATGTGGTATTTACAGTACCAGATATATTAAATAAAGTTGTATATTACAATCAAACAAAAATGTATAATATAATGTTTAAAACAGTATCAGAAACATTGCAAGAACTAGCAAACGATAAAAAATATTTAGGAGCACAAATAGGATTTACAACCATTCTGCATACATGGGGTCAAAATTTAAAAGACCACCCACATATACATTGTATAGTACCAGCTGGGGGACTTGATAGCTTGGGAAAATGGAGAAATAGTAAAAAGAAATTCTTCATACCAGTAAAGGTATTGTCTAAAGTATTTAGAGGAAAATTGATATACTACATGAAACAAGAAAAGCTTGATTTTTACAAAGAACTTGAAGAACTAAAAATACCACAAGAATTTGATAAATTCATATCTTCATTGTATGTTAAGGATTGGGTTGCATATTGTAAGCCACCATTTAAAAATGCAAATAGTGTAATAGAATATTTAGGAAGATATACTCATAGAGTAGCAATTTCTAATAGTAGAATATTAAATATAGATAATGGAAAAGTAACTTTTAAATGGCGTGATTATAGAGATAAAAATAAAATGAAAACAATGGTATTAGATGCAGATGAATTTATTAGAAGATTCATATTACATATACTGCCACCTAGATTTATGAAGATACGACATTTTGGATTATTGGGAAATAGAAATAAAACGAAAAAATTAACACTTTGTAAATCACTCACAAATACAAAAGTGTTAACTAAAGAAAATATTTCCCCTCTCGAAATACTAAAGAAAGTGTCTGGAAAAGACTTTAATTTATGTCCAGCTTGCAAAATTGGACATTTAATAAGACCTAGTCCAGCATAATAATTCACAATTTCATACCCTCTTAAAAATTGCCTCTTTATTGGGGAGGGGGTCTCTATGTCTATTTTACTAAAATTTTATAGAAATTTCAACTTAAAAATTGATATATTCAGGAAAATATAGTAAAATAAGAAAAAAAGAAAAAAAGAATAAGAGATAAAGTTTAAAAACTCCATAGAAAAGTTTTAATGTAAGGAGGCAAATAAGTTTGAAAGAAAGATATCAAAGTAAAGTAGCAGTATTTTTAATATTAACAAGGGAAATAGAAGGACAAACACAGATTTTACTTCAAGAAAGATGTAATACAGGATATATGGATGGAAAATATGATACAGCTTGTAGTGGTCATCTTGAAAAAGGAGAATCACTATCAATGGCACTATGTAGAGAGGCTAAGGAAGAAATTAATTTAGACATACAAGAAAAAAATTTAGAATTAGTTTCTATTATTCATCCATACCAAGAAGATTATATCAATGTATTTTTTACAACCAATAAATATACAGGAACTCCAAAAATAATGGAGCCAAATAAATGTGATGATTTAAAATGGTTTAATATAAATGAATTACCAGAAAACACCATTATACGTATTAGAAATGTAATTAAAAATATGAAAAAAGGAATTATTTATGATGATGGAGATTTTTCACATCAAAAGATATTTGATTAAATTTCCGCAGTTTGTGCAATTAAACTAAACGATGTAAGTTTTATCTGCCAAGAGCTTCTAGTGGAGTTTTTTCTTAAACTTACATCGTTTAATTTCTTATTCATTTGTAGTTTAGATTGGAGGTAATAAAATGGATAATTTGCAACAATTAAATGATAAAGAAATAATTGAGTTAATAAAAAATGATAAAGTTACAGTAGCAGATATTGTTGATTCTGGAATATGTCCTACTTGTTTTGATAAACAAAATAATCATATTTTATATGGGGATAATACAGATAAAATAATTTTTGAAGATGAAAAATTTGAATGCTTTTTAGTAGGAAATCCACGAGCTGATGGACATATTGCAATAAGTACAAAAAAACATTTTAAAGATATGATGGAAGTAGATAATGAGACCTGCAATGAAATATTTTTGCTAGCAAAAAAAGTTAT
>CAQOYX010000083.1 GCA_948852375.1 uncultured Clostridia bacterium | reverse complement strand
CTTACTTTAACATATATTCTATTCATAAAATCATATATTTGATAAGGTGATATGATTTTATGAGTAGAATAAAGGTTTTCATTTTTAATGGAATTATTTTAACTGTCACTTCACTTTGTATGAGAAGTGCCCATATGTTTTTTGGTATATATATTTCTAAAAAGGTTGGCTCTGAAGCACTTGGAGTTTTTTCTCTTATTATGTCTGTTTATATGTTTTTTATTACTTTAGCTACTTCTCGGAATAAATTTGGCTACTACTAGAATTGTAACTATGGAATTAAGTAATGGTTCTTTTATAAATGCAAGAAAGCCAATGAAAGATTGCTTACTTTATAGTTTGCTTTTTGGAATATTGGCTACTATTTTATTGTGCATTAGTGCTGATGCCATTTCTACTCATTTATTGCATAATAAAGTATCTAGTTTTTTATTTTATATTATTTCCTTTAGTTTACCTTTTATTTCTATGAGTTCTTGCTTAAATGGATATTTTACTGCTCTTAGAAAAAATGGAAGAAACGCTATTTGTAAAATCTTTGAACAATTTATTAAAATTAGTTTTACTTCATATTTTATTTCTTTTTTTATGCCTAGTGGGTTAGAATATGCTTGCCTATCTTTAGTATTGGGTGAAGCAATTTCAGAAATAATGTCTTTTTTATTTGCATTTATTTTATATATTACACATACCAAAAGAACGTCATCTCGGTATTTCTTATAAGAATTACTTACTTGCAACGCCCATACGTTTAATTTTTTATAAATTAAATAAACATCATCAAATTGGCATTACGAATAGTTATATGAAATCTATACGAGAAATTACTCTGCCTGTTTCTATTACATCATATATTCGCTCTGGACTTTCTTCTATTAAACAACTTCTAATTCCTATTATGTTAGAAAAGTTTGGCATGAGCTGTGAAGAAGCTGTTTCTTTATATGGATTAATTAATGGAATGTCTATGCCTGTTTTAATGTTTCCTGAAGTAATTATTAATTCTTTTAGCGGACTTCTTGTTCCCGAATTTACCTATTATTATACTAAAAAGAATTATAATAAAATTAGTATTGCTATTTCTAAGATTTTTAAAATAAGTTTGGTATTTTCTATTGTGATAATTGGTATTTTTTTATTTTATGCTGATAATGTTAGCATGATGGTATATAATAATTTAGATATTTCTATTTATTTAAAAATCTTGTGTCCACTTCTTTTGTTTATGTATTTAGATAGTATTGTTGACAATATTTTAAAAGGTCTAAACATGCAAGTTGGAGTTATGAAATGCAATATTTTAGATTTGTTTGTAAGTATTATTTGTATATATATATTACTTCCTATATTTGGAATAAATGGATATATTGCTGTTATTTTTATAAGTGAACTATTAAACTCTGGTATTAGTATTTTACAATTAAAACAAATTACTCATTTTAAGATTGATTTTAAAAATTGGATTTTAAAACCAATTTTACGGTGTTTGCATTTCATATGCTATAACAGAATTTGTAATTCACAATTCAGGTGAAGATACGATGTTCTTTATATTAAAAATGCTTTTCTTTGTTGGTATGTACTACTTATTTTTGCTGTTTGTAGGAACAATTGATAATTGTTCACCACTATTTCAATTACACAAAAAATAATATTATTTAAAATAATCTCTTTTTATTCATTTGCACATCTCTTATACGCAAAAAAACACATCTATACTATATTCAAGATGTGTTTTTTATTTTTTATTTCATCAATTAATTTTATTTAAGAAGATTTATCATTAATATATTAATTAATTTACTTTATTTCTCTTGCTTTTACCACTAATCTTTGTGTTCCATATGATTTACATGTAATTAGAGTAAGTTCTTTATTACCATTTGTTTTTTGTGATGTACAACTTGTGTCTTCAGGTTGTACTATGTATTTATCATATACTGAATATTTTAATTTTCTTCCTTTTAAGTCTGTTAATTCTACTATATCTCCTATTTTTATGTCTGGTAGTTTTCCAAACATTTTCTTGTTTTTATAGTTATGTCCTACTATAACATAATTCCCTTTTTCGTTTGGATTTCCTCCCCAATATTTTACAAGTGATATTTTTAGTATTTCATCTATGTGCTCTTCAGCTGTTTTTAATACTGGATAACTTATATCTAATGATGGTATACTTACAATTGAATCTGTTGTATACGTTGCTCCTGTTTGTGTTGTATATACTTCTTGTCTTTCTTCTCTTTCAATATGTTTTTCTACATCTTTTGCAATTTTTGTAATATCTATTTCTTCTTTATTTGCTGTATTTTCATCTAATGTAACAATTAATATGTTGTCTTCTATTCTTACAGTTGTACTATCTTGTAATATTTCTTCATCTTCTATGTAATCTAAATCTATATTTGCTAATATTTCTTGTGACATTTCTTCACTTTTGTTTTTATCATATTCTGCATATATATAATATGAGAATAGAATGCATATTAAAAAGACTGATAAAAAAAAGTTCAATTTATACAATTTCTTTTTTCTTTTCAGTTCAGGAGTTACATACAATTTCTCTGTTACTAATATTTGGTTTACCATATAATTCTCCTCTTTTTTATAATACATTATTATTATATCATGTTAATTTTATTTTTGAAATAGTTTTATATAAAATTTTTTTGACTATTTTTTCTAACAGTTACAATTCACAGTCAATATAGTATAGTATTATATATGAATAAGTACTATAAGAATCCTCTTGTTAGTCCTACGGAATGATAGAGGATTCTTATATACATAATTTAAGCTGTAGACTGTAACTTTTAACATTCACTGCAAACTTTCATAATATGCATTATATAGCTTGCTATAATATCCTCCTTTTTTTAGTAATTCTGTATGATTTCCTATTTCTCCGAACTTCCCCTGCATCTAATACTATAATTTTATCTACATTTACTATTGTTGCAAGTCTATGTGCTATAAAAATTGATGTTTTTCTTTTTGATATTATATCTATTGATTTTTGTATTAAACTTTCTGTATATGTGTCTATGTTTGCAGTTGCTTCATCTAATACAAATATTGATGGGTTATGTGCAAAAATTCTTGCAAAGGCTAGTAATTGTTTTTGACCGCTCTGAGTATGATGCTCCTCTTTCTTTTGCAATTTCATCTATTCCGTTTGGTAGGGAATTTACAAATTCCTCTGCTGAAGCTAGTTTTATTGCTTCTACTATATCTTCTTCTGGAATATTAGAATTTAATTTAATGTTGCTTTTTATGTCTTTTGCAAAAATGAATGGGTCTTGTAGTATTATTCCTATATGTTGTCTTAAACTTCTTTTGTTTATTTCTTTTATGTTCATTCCATCTAATAAAATTTCACCTTTTTGTATTTCGTAAAATCTATTTATTAGGTTTGTAATTGTAGTTTTCCCACATCCAGTTTTTCCAACTAGTGCTACACTTTGACCTGGCTCTATTGTAAAACTTACATTTTTTAACACCCAATTTTGATTATCATATGAAAACCATACATTTTTGAATTCTATTTTTCCTTTTACTTCTTTTATTTTTTTTCCTGTTTCTAGGTCTTCTAAGTATTCTTTGTGGTCTAATATTTCATATATTTTATTGATTGACACGAATGCTTCTTGCACTACCTCTATGTTTTCTATTATTCTTGTAATTGGTTCGAATAATTGTTTAATGTATGTTATGAAGATGTATATTAATCCTACTTCTAAGTTAATGCCTAAGAAGTTACTTGCACAAGCACATACAATGATTGCTATTGCTATATTTTCTAGTATTGTCATTAGTGCTGGAAGTAGTCCTTCTATTATTCCTCCTGGTAATCTTGAATCTCTATAATCATTTGTTAATTTTTCACATTCGACTTGCTTTTCTTTTTGAATGTTGAAGATTTTTATAAGTTTTGAACCATATATTGATTCTGCCAAGAATGTGTTTAAATTTGTTTTGATTTGTTTTGATTTATCATAGATTTTGTTTAGTAGTTTTGTTAGTATTATAGAGAATATTATTACAAATGGTATTACTATGAATGTTAACATACTTAGCTTTGCACTAAAATAAATCATTACTATTGTGATTGCTATTATTAGTATTATGTCTTTAAAGAATGTTGTTAGTACATCTTTAAATAATGTTGATATGTCTTCTACATCATTTGTAATTCTTACAAAAAGTTTTCCTGCTGATGTTTTGTCATGAAATGGTATACTTGCATTTTGTGTATATTTGTAGAGTCTGTTTCTCATGGTGTATATGATGTTTTCACCCATCATGTTTGTTGTGGTACTTGATATAAAGTCTATTATATTGCCTAAAATTACCATTGCAATATAGGTTGCTCCTATCATTCCTATTGTTATTATTCCTTTTTGATATATGCCTTGACTTAGGTATTCATCAATTACTATTTTTATTAAATATGGCTTTGCCATTTCGATTATTCCTATTATTAGGGATAGTAATGTGATTATTATTATGGTTTTTTTGTATGGCTTTGCCATTTCATAAACTCTGTATATGGTTTTATTTTTCATGTTTTATCTCCTATAATTTATTAATATTAGCACATAAATATACTTATTTTCAGTGAACTGCAATATTGTTAATTGTAACATTTTATTTTTTAGTTTAATGTAATTTCAGTTTTTGAGGATTGTTGTTTGTAGTATTCGTAGTATTTTCCATATTGGCTAAGTAAGGTTTCATGTGTACCCTCTTCTATTATGTTTCCTGCTTCTAGTACCATTATCTTATTAGCATTTTTTATATCTGATATTCTGTTTGATATTATTATGCATGTTTTGTTTTGAGTTAATTCTTTTACATTTTTTAATACTGCTTCTTCTGTTTTATTGTCTAGTGCTGAAAATGTGTCATCAAATATAATTATGTTGCTTTTATTTAAAAAGGCTCTTGATATTACTACTCTTTGTTTTTGTCCTCCCGATAGGTCTCCCCCTCGTTCTCCTACTATTGTATCTATTCCATTTTGCATTTTTTTAATGTCATCATATATCATTGCTTTTTGTATGCTTTCTTGTATTTCTTTGTCTTGGTAATTGTCTTTAAATAATTTTATATTTTCTTTTAGTGTTGTAGAAAATAAGAAATTTTCTTGTGTGATATAGCATATGTTGTTTCTTAGTGTTTCAAGTGGTATATCGTTTATGTCTTTTCCATCTATAAAAATTTTGCCATGAGATACTGGATATAGCCTTAGCAGTAAGTTCATAAGTGTTGTTTTTCCACTTCCTATTGTTCCTATAATTCCTAAAGTTTCTCCTTTATTTACTGTTATATTTATATTTTTTAATACTGTTTCTAAGTGTTCTGGATAATTAAATGTTAAATCTTTTATCTCAATATTTCCGTACTATTTCTTCTGTATTTTCTTTGCTATTTTTTACCTGTATTTTTTCTCTTTCTAACTTAAATACTTTGTCTAATCTATAATATGATATCTGGGCTCTTTTGTATCTTGATATAAGTCCTGGCAACCATGATACTGGTCCTACAAATAAGCCAATGTATCCATTAAATGCTATAAAATCACCACCGAGTAATTGTTCCTTCTATAACTAATTTTGAACCATATAGTAACGATATCCCATAACATAGACCAAAGCATATGTTTATACATGTAGATAATAATGTTGAATGAACATCTACTGCATTATTTGCTTCTCTTAATCTTCTGTTTTTTCTTATAAATTCTTTTAATTGATTTGTTTCTCCTGTATATGCTTTTGTTGTTTTTATTGCATCTGTACTTTCTTGTACAAATTCTGAAAGTTCTGTAAAGTATTTTTGAGATTTTCTAAAACTTTTTTCAACATATTCTTTAATTTTTACAATTAAAAATGTTGTTATTAATATTGGAAGCAATGTTAGGATTGTTAATTTCAAATTTACTCCTGAAATCATTACATATGTAGCTATAATTCCTGTAAATATTATCCTACTTCCATATGATAATAGCCTATATATGAATGCTCTTATTTCTGCTATATCTTTTACAAAATAAGACATTAATTCTCCATTTTTTATGCTTTGAATACTTGCCATTTTTATTTTCATGAATTGTTCAAATAGTTTATCTTTTAGATCTCTTTCTATACTTCTAGGAATATATCCTACAAGCCATCTCCATGGCAATCTTACTGCAAGCAAAACTATGCACATTCCTACTAGATATAATGTATACTGAAATATTATTTCTCTATTTGTTTCTATATCATATAAAAGGTCTACTATTTTTCCTATTATTTTTGGTGGATATGTTAAGAAATATATATTTAACATTATAAAAAATATTGTTAAAAATGTTGCTAATTTATATTTTTTTAAAATTTTTAAAATTACTTTTTTCATAGAAAATTCCTTTCTCATTTTAATGTGTTTTTTTGTACAAATCCTAGTCGTCTTCGATAACAGTCCCTGTAAAGTAAAATAACATATTGTAAATTGTCTTTATTTATTTATATACTAATTTTACCTTTTTTTAA
>CAQOYX010000082.1 GCA_948852375.1 uncultured Clostridia bacterium | reverse complement strand
CAACAAGGAGCATGTAAACTAACATTAAATGTTAAAGAAGGTATCATTCAAGAAGCATTAGTAGAAACAATAGGATGCTCAGGAATGACACACTCAGCTGCAATGGCTGGAGAAATCTTAGTAGGAAAAACAATACTTGAAGCATTAAACACAGACCTTGTTTGTGATGCTATAAACACAGCTATGAGAGAATTATTCTTACAAATAGTATACGGTAGAACACAATCTGCTTTCTCTGAGGGAGGACTTCCAATAGGAGCAGGACTTGAAGATTTAGGAAAAGGAACAAGAAGTCAAGTAGGTACTATCTATTCAACACTTTCAAAAGGACCAAGATACCTAGAACTTGCTGAAGGATACATAGTAGAAATTGGTTTAGATAAGGATAACCAAATAATAGGATACAAATACGTAAACTTAGGAAAAATGATGGAAAACATCAAAAAAGGAATAGAGCCAACAGAAGCAATAGAAAAAGCAAGTGGAACATACGGAAGATTCGATGAAGCAGTAAAGAAAGTCGATCCAAGAAAGGAATAGTTAAAATGATACTTAAACTTAAAAAATAGTAGAAAAAATTTAAAAAAAGGTACCACAAGGTACTGAAGAAGATGATGATTTTGAAAAAAAAGAAAATAAATATACTATTAGAAAGTTTCAAAGAGAAGAAATATTACTTATTGCAATAGATATGTATGAAGAAGGAAAATCGTATGTAGAAATAGAGAGAGTTTAAAAAATGGAACAAGAAAAATTAAGAGTTTAGGTAAAGTGGATTACCATGGAGGTAGAACATTAAAACAAGCACGTGAAGAATATCAGGATGATTTTGAACGTTAAAAATGTTTGAACAATGAAAAAATATTATGAAGGAGGAATAAATAATGGCAGTAACATTTGAAAGTTATGAAAGAAGAATAGACCAAATAAAACCTGTAATGGAAAAATACGGAATAAAAGATTTTGAAGATGCATTAAATATTTGTAAAGAAAAAGGATTTAATCCTTATGATATTACAAAAAGTGTTCAACCAATATGTTTTGAAAATGCATGTTGGGCATATACATTAGGTGCAGCAATTGCTATAAAAAAAGGTTGTACAAAAGCAGCAGATGCTGCAACTGCTATTGGAGAGGGTTTACAAGCGTTTTGTATACCAGGTTCAGTTGCAGATGATAGAAAAGTAGGATTAGGACATGGAAACCTAGCATCTATGCTATTATCAGAAGAAACAAAATGTTTTGCATTTTTAGCAGGACATGAAAGTTTTGCAGCAGCAGAAGGAGCAATTGGTATTGCGAGATCTGCAAATAAAGTAAGAAAAGAACCATTAAGAGTAATCCTAAATGGATTAGGAAAAGACGCAGCACAAGTAATTTCAAGAATTAATGGATTTACATATGTACAAACAGACTTTGATTTCTTCACAGGAAAAGTAAATGTGGTAAAAGAAATTCCATATTCAAATGGAGAAAGAGCAAAAGTTAGATGTTATGGTGCAAATGATGTAAGAGAAGGTGTAGCAATAATGCATATGGAGGGAGTAGATGTATCAATTACAGGTAACTCTACAAACCCAACAAGATTCCAACATCCAGTAGCAGGAACATACAAAAAAGAATGTATCGAACAAGGTAAAAAGTACTTCTCAGTTGCATCAGGAGGAGGAACAGGAAGAACACTTCACCCAGACAATATGGGTTCAGGACCAGCATCATATGGTATGACAGATACAATGGGAAGAATGCACTCAGATGCACAATTTGCAGGCTCATCATCAGTTCCAGCACATGTTGAAATGATGGGATTAATTGGTATGGGAAATAACCCAATGGTAGGTGCAACAGTATCTGTTGCAGTAGCTGTTGAAGAAGCTATGAAATAATTAGTATGAATGTATTTTACAAAAACTATATAATATAAAATTATTCGGTGGTCAAATTAAAAATGTTCACCGAATATTGTTTATAGAATTAAATGCTAGATAATTTTATGATTATTAATGATACAGAAAAATAAGTGAATATTTGATTATTTTATATAATTATGTTAAAATAGCATTAGGTACTTGTATAAATATGTATTGTTTGTAATACAAATAATAGGAAAGGAGAAGATAGTTAACAGGTAAAAGCAACTAATAAACGACAAGAAAGAGAAGGGAATGCAGTATGAAAAAGAAAATAGTGGCAATAGTAGCAATTTTATTATTTTTTTTAGGTAGTGTTCAGGCTGTTAAAGCGGAGAGTGTTATTGAGGAGTATGAGGAAAGTATCATATTAACAAGGCTTCTTAATCCGCTAAAGGAAAATGAATATTGGGAAGCGAACTTATTAGATGCAGATTTATATAGTAAGGAATATTTTAAAGTGGAACACTATGAAGAAATTACACAGGCTGTGTATGAAGATGCATTGAAGTTCAAATATGATATTGCTACTGAGATTGATGACGGTCGGATTCAAATGTATTTTAAACAACGTAATAAGGATGAGTTAATTACAAAAGAAGAGGTAATCTGTAATATCAGGTTGGCAAGCAATGGAATAGGAGGCATTAACCATTGGAACACCATATTGCTAAACAGATTGGATATGACTGACTATGAAGAAATTATTAATGCTGTAGAGGAAGACGGAAAAGAGCTTTATCAAATATCTGAAATAATAATATCAGAAGATAAAGAGAGCTTTTCACTTTTACTTGAGACTAATGTGTACTGTGTCATAAAGGGTGATACCTTATGGCAGATTGCGCAAAGAAAGAGGACTACAGTTGATAAGTTGGTTGAACTTAATCAAATAACTTATCCAGACTTAATTTATCCAAATAAGTACCTGAAAATAAAATAACTGTCTATGAAGCAGGTAACCATTTCTATGGTTACCATGTTTTATGTGTATCTAGGTTAGGCTAAAATAAAATAATTAATAAAACATATAGAAAAGGGGCGATTAAATGAAAAGGAATATTACAATTATAATAGGAATTTTATTATTAGGAATACTATTTTTTGTGACATATAGTCATTATAATGACTATACAAAAGAAAATGTGGAAAATAAAATTAGTAGAAATAATGAAATAGAACAAAATAAAAAATATGTACCACTTGAAAAGTTACCAGAAGAATATAGTTTTGAGCAGGCTTTAAAAGATGAATGTTTCATTATTTCTTATAAAGATGTATATAACAAAGATAAGTTAGATGAATTTATAAAAAATACTGAGGTGAATAGTAAAAATAGAGTTTCTGATATATTAAGAATTGTACAATTTACAATAGAAGGAGATATGATTCTTATAGATGTAGAATATACAAAAGAAGGAAAATATGTAATTACACATGATAACACAAGAGATAAATTTGCAACTAAAGAAGATAGGACTATAACTAAAGAAGGTGATTTTTTAGGAAAAATATATAGCTGTAACCTAAAAGAAGAAGCAGAACAAATAAAATTGTTACTTTATAAAACGGATTTTATGGAGGCGAATGAAAAGGAATATACAATTTGCAGTTATCCAAAAACAGCAACAATTTACCAAACAGGACCGACATTTAAAGCTACTGTATTACAAGTAGAAGAAAACTTATTTTTTGTAAAACCAGAAGAAACACAAAATCTTCGGAGATAAGGTTATGGTAGGATTTCCAAAAGGAGAAAAAATAGAACTTGAAGTAGGAGATAAAGTAAGAATTACATATACAGGTGCTGTAATGGAAACATATCCAGCACAAATTAACGAAATAAAGATTGAAAAAATAGCAGAATAAGTAATTAAATATATATATTAGTGTAAAGGATAGGCTCTTATTTTTAGTCTGTCCTTTTGCAATATCTTAAAATAAACCAAAAATAAAGTAAATTACATAATTTTTATATATACCTTGACAGATAAGGTATATTAATATATAATAGTAATGTGAAAAAGGTAGGTGGTAATATGTCGATTAGAGCAGACATAATAAGAGGACATACAGAAACAATAATTCTAGCTCATCTAATGAAAGGAAATAGTTATGGCTACGAAATTAATAAATCAATTAAAGAAAAAACAAATAACCGATATGAATTAAATGATGCAACACTATATTGTGCATTTAGAAGACTAGAGGAAGCAGGATATATTACATCTTTTTGGGGAGAAGGCAATAGTGGAGCAAGACGAAGGTATTATTCAATTACAAATGAGGGAATTGAATTTTATAAAAAAAGTATAGAAGAATGGAATTTAACAAAAGAGTTAATTGATAAGTTAATTTAGAAAGGGGTTATGTACATTATGCAAAAAAGATTATACAAAATTGAACATGGCAAGAAATTAGATGGTGTATGTGGAGGAATTGCAGAATATTTTGATATAGACCCAACACTTATACGTTTAGCATGGATTTTATTTTCTTGCTGTGGGGGAAGCGGAATTGTTGCATATATTGTAGCAGCAATAGTTATGCCAAGAAAATCGGATGTTATTTGAAGAGAAAGGGGAAATATAATAATGAATGAAAAGATTAGAAAAGAGGTAAATATTTTATTTGAAAATGCTCCAAACACAAAAAGAGCAAATGATTTAAAAGATGAAATTATTTCTAATGCAGAGGATAAATATGAAGATTTAATAAATCAAGGCAAAAAAGAAGATGAAGCATTAAGAACTGTTATAAAAGAAATTGGAAATGTAGATGAATTAATAGAAGAACTAAATAGAAACAATCCAATTCATACAGAATATGGGCAAATTGCAAGAAAAAAAACAGGACTTATAGTTTCTGTTTGCGTTGGATTATATATTTTAAGTATAATTGTATGTGTTGTACTAGATGAGTTAGGACTTCCAGATTTTATAACAGCATCAAGTTTTCTTGCAGTAGCTGGATTTTCTACATGTATTTTAATTTATTACTTCATGACGAAACCTAAATACAAGAAATATGAAGATACTATGGTAGAAGAATTTAAGGAATGGAAAGGAAAAAACGACAAAAACAAAGAAATTAAAAAAGCCATAGATTCAATATTATGGACATTAACAGTTATTGTATATTTAATTATTAGTTTCACTTATGGAATATGGTATATATCATGGATAATATTTTTAATTGCATCATTAATAGAAAATATTATAAAGTTAATATTTAAACTATTTGAAAACTAAATGTAATTAAAAATTTATATTGAAAGTAATGTATTACCAGTATAATTTGAAAATTCGAAAAAATATAGACAGTATTATATATATTTAAAGCAAAATTAGAAAGGAATGAAAGTTTAATATGAAAAAAGTAGGAATTATTATACTAATTGTTATATTAATCATATTGATAATGTCACTATGTAAAGTTTTAATTTTTTCAATCAATAATAACAATTGGAATTGGTTTATGAGTTTTGGAGATTTGAGCGATTTAAGAAAAGAAGAATATATACAAAAAGAGCAGAAAATTGCTATAACTGATATTAAAAAGATAAATTTAGAATTCAAATCTTCTGATTTAAACGTATTTTTTACAGAAGATGATGAAATTCGTGTTGTGCAATATTCATATAAAGAATTAGAAGAAAATCAATTATTTCAAGTAAATTTGTCAAATTCTAGTGTAACAATTAATGAGAACAAAAAGCCACGTTTTCATTTGTTTTACATAGGATTTATGGAGCGAACGGTTTATGATGTGTATATTCCAAAAGCATATAAGGAAAATTTAGAAATTAGAGCAGTATCTGGAGATGTAAAAGTAAATGAAAGTTTAAAATTTGAATATTTAACTATATCTTCAACAAGTGGAGATATAAAAATGGGAGATATATCAGCAAAGGATATTAGAATTGAAAGCATATCTGGAGATATAAAATTACAGCATTTAACAAATGATAATTTGAAATTAAAGTCAATTTCTGGAGACATTAGGGTGGAAAGTGCAGAAGGAAAAATAGAAGCAAAAACTACATCTGGAAATATCGAAATTAAAGAAATTAATGGAAATGTAGAATTAACAAGTGTTTCAGGAGACATTAAGAGTGATGATTTTATAGTAACAGGAGATTCAAAGGTAAAAACAACATCTGGAAATGTAAGAATGTATTTAAACCAAAACTCAAATTGTGAAATACAAACTAAAAGTGTGTCTGGAAATGTAACATTACCGAATAGGAGAAATGTAATGGGTGTAGAACCATATGTGGAGTTAAACATAGATACTGTTTCTGGAAATATTAGGTTGGAGAAATAATAGGAATTTGAAATATAATTCCTATTTAAAAAGTATCTATTTAGAAAAAAATCTAAATACTTGTTGACATTAGAAAAATAAAGTAGTATAATCTATTTAGATATATATCGAAATACTAAAGTAGAGGTGATTAAATTGGGAATGTCAGAAACATTAAAAGCAATTAGTGATCCTGTAAGAAGAGAGATACTTGAATTATTAAAAGACGGAAGAAAAACAGCAGGAGAGATATCGAGTAGTTTTAACTTAACAGGAGCAACAGTATCATATCATTTGTCAAACTTGAAAAAAGCAAATTTAATAATTGAAACAAAGCAAAAGAACTTTATATTTTATGAATTAAATAGTTCTGTATTTGAAGATGTTTTAGTTTGGATTTATAAGTTGGGAGGAAATAAGAATGGAAAAGAAAAATAGAAAAACACTAATTTTAAGTGTAATTATATGTTTATTACCAATGCTTCTTGGTGCTATACTTTATAATAAACTACCAG
>CAQOYX010000081.1 GCA_948852375.1 uncultured Clostridia bacterium | reverse complement strand
TCTTGTATTCATTTCTCTATATACATTTGGTTGATTTGTTACTCTTGTATTCATTCCTTTATATGCATTTGGTTGATTAACCAATCTCGTATTCATTTCTTTATATGTATTTGGTTCATCGTCAACCATAGTCTTAATTGAGCTGTTTATATTTTTTTGCATTATTGATTGAGCGTTTATTTCTTCATATATGTTTTTCTTTTTAATTGGTTCTGTTCTTATTTCTTTATATAAATTTTGTTGTTTTACTAGCTGTGTAGCTATTCCTTTGTATATACTCTGCTGTTCAACTGGTTCTATATTAATTTCTTTGTATATATTTTGTTGTTCTATTGGTTGTGTATTTATTTCTCCATATATTTTTTGCTGTTCTATTGGTTGTGAACTTATTTCTTTATATATATTTTGCTTTTCTATTAGATTTGTGTTTATCTTTTCATTTAAATTTTGTTGTATAGTAGGTATTGATTCTGCTATTAAATAATTGCTTTTCTTCTTTATTGCTGGTTGTTCTAATTCTACATAATCATAATTAATTTTTTTATGTACAGGTATATATGCTTCTTCAATATTACTACTAGCACTTTCTTTTATTTTCAATTTTGATAAAGAAATTCTATCATCTGCCTCTATATGATTATATTCTATTATATTGCTTACAGGCTTTTCATAAATACCTTCATTATATGTAGTAACATTTTTATTATGATATTTTTCTTCAGATAAATACTTTTCTATCATCTTTTTATCTTTTTTAGAAAAACTTGATATTGGCACATTTAAATATTTATATCTAAATATAAGATGCCTATCATGACTTGTATAATCTGAATTTGATAAATCATCATAACTATATTCTATATTAAATGTAAATCCCTTAATTGATATGGTCAAATTTGACCAAGCTTCTTCTCCCATTTTTATTAAATATGTACGGAGTCTTTTTATTTCTTTGTATAATTTCTCAGCAAGTTTTAAATATGCTTGCTCATCTATATTAAATTTATTAGGTACTTCATATACATTAACGGGATTTTTCCTTAATATACTCTTAGGATAATAATAAAAGAACATCTCGCCTGTTTGTACATCATTATAATGATCTAATACAGAAGCATACAAATACAACCTATCCCATTTTTCAGGTATCATATAGAATAGTTGCTTCTGTATTTTATCATATATATTTCTTATCTCAGATGTTGTAAGCATACTTCCTCCACTCTACTATTTTACAATTATGCTTTCGCCTGTCATTTCTTGTGGCTTTTCTAGTTCCATAATATCTAACATTGTTGGTGCAAGGTCTGCTAATTTTCCTGGTTTTAATTTTGCCTCATCCATACCTACTAATATTAATGGAACTGGATTTGTTGTATGAGCTGTATGAGGTTCGCCTGTTTTATAATCTATCATTTGTTCAGCATTTCCATGATCTGCTGTTATAAGTAATACTCCATTTTTCTCTTGTACAGCTTCTACTACTTTTCCTACGCATTCATCTATTGTTTCTATGGCTTTTTCTGCTGCTTCTAAGTTTCCTGTGTGTCCTACCATATCTGGGTTTGCATAATTTAATATTATTGCATTGTACTTTTCAGATTTTATTGCTTCAAGTACTTTATCTGTTACTTCATAAGCACTCATTTCTGGTTTTAAGTCATATGTCTCTACTTTTGGAGATGGTACTAATATTCTATCTTCTCCAATATATTGTTTTTCTTCTCCTCCATTAAAGAAGAAGGTAACATGTGCATATTTTTCTGTTTCTGCAATACGAAGTTGTGTTAATCCTAAATTACTTATATATTCTCCAAATGTATTTTTTAAAGCTGTAGGCTTAAATGCAATATTTACATTTGGCATTGTTTCATCATACTGTGTCATACATACAAAATATAAGTTTAAATTTTGTGTTTCAAATCCATCAAACTCTTTATCTACTAATGCTCTTGTAATTTCTCTTGCTCTATCTGGTCTAAAGTTAAAGAAGATTACTGAATCATTTTTACTAATTGTAGCAATAGGTGTATCTCCATTACAAATTAATGTTGGTTCTACGAATTCATCAAAAATTTCTTTTTGGTAAGATGCTTCAATTGCTGCTGTTGCACTTCCTGCTTTTTCTCCTACACCATTTACTAATGCATCATATGCTTTTTTAACTCTTTCCCATCTTTTGTCTCTATCCATTGCATAAAATCTACCTGTAATACTTGCAATTTTACCTATTTCTTTTTCCTTTATCTTATCCTCTAATTTTGCAATGTAATTTTCAGCTGACGCTGGTGGTGTATCTCTTCCATCTAGAAAACAGTGTACATATACATTTTCAATTCCTTTTCTTTTTGCAAGTTCTAGTAGTGCATATAAATGACGTATATGGCTATGAACTCCTCCATCTGATAATAGCCCCATTATGTGCAAACTTGAATTATTTTTTACGCAATTTTCTATTGCTTCATTAAATTCTGGTACATTGAAGAAATCCCCATCTTCAATAGATTTTGTAATTCTTGTTAATTCTTGATATACAATCCTTCCTGCTCCTATATTCGTATGTCCTACTTCTGAATTACCCATTTGCCCTTCTGGAAGTCCTACATTTAAACCACTTGTATACATGTCTGTTGTAGGATACATTTTCATTAGTTTATCAATATTTGGTGTATTAGCTAGTTTTACTGCATTACCTTTTTCATTAGTATTTTCTCCAAATCCATCTAATATCATAAGCATTGTTAATTTGTTTTCCATAAATTCATTACCTTCCTTTTATTTTCTGTTTTATAATTACTTGTCTATTTTTCTAAATATTTAAGTGATATTGTACAATTTTATAATCTTTTTACTTTTACATCATCTTTAAACTCATATGTTTTTGGTAATGTATATATATTTTTTTCATCAATTTCTAATAAATCTTAATAATTATATTTTTTAAGTTCATATGCTAAATTTTTCATACTTTTTTCTCATCTTTCTTCTTTTATTTAGCCCCCTTTTTGTATACTCCTTTATTATACTTTTAATAATTTACAATTTTTGCAAACTCTTCTGGTTTTAAGCTTGCTCCTCCTACTAATGCACCATCAATATCTGATGTATTAAATAGTTCTTTGGCATTTTCTGATTTTACACTACCACCATATTGAATTATAACTCTTTTTGCTATATTTTGTCCATATATTTTACAAATTTCATCACGAATTTCTTTAATGCTATTGTTTGCATCTTCACTTGTTGCAGTTTTTCCTGTTCCAATTGCCCAAATTGGCTCATATGCTATTATTGTGTTTTCTACTTGCTCATTTGTTAGTCCATCTAATGCAAGTCTTGTTTGGTTTGTAATTACTTCTTTTGTTTTTCCTTCTTCTCTTTGTTCTAAACTTTCTCCTACACATACTATTGGTTTAAGGTTATTTCTAAAAGCTGCTTTTATTTTTTTATTTACTGTTTCATCAGTTTCTAAAAAATATTGTCTTCTTTCTGAATGTCCTATAATAACATATTCTACGCCAATTGATTTTAACATAGAACCAGATATTTCTCCAGTATATGCTCCGCTTTCTTCCCAATGCATATTTTCAGCACCAATTTTTACATTTGTATCTTTAAAATGCTTTGCTAAACATTTTAAATCTATAAATGGTACACAAATTATAACTTCATTTTCTGTATCTTTAACAAGAGGAACAAACTCCTCCATAAATTGTTTTGCTTCTTCTGGATTTTTATTCATTTTCCAATTTCCTGCAATTACTTTTTTTCTCATTTATTAAATCATCCTTGTATTATATTTAGGTTTTTAAAGGTTTTACCTATAAACCTCTATTTTTTTATAATTTCCTATATATAAGTCTCACAATCTTTTGAACTTTTCCAATTCAGTATTTCTTACTTTGCTAATATATCTTTTATATTAGTATTAATCAATTTCGATGCCATATTAATTTTTTGTTCTAATTCTTCTGAACAAAAAATTCTCCAATCAGAAGATCTATTTTTCATGTCATGTAATAACTCATCCATATTTTCTAATTGTCGGATTGCTTTAAATTCTTTATCTTTTGCTTTATTGTTTATACTTTTTTGCAACTGTTCAATCGTAAAATCAATCATTACACAATAAGTATATACTTTTTTATCTTTTATTAATGGATGTGGTAAATTCATTTCTCCTAAGTTAAAGAATCTCAAAATTTCTTCTGGCAATATCCCAGTTTCTTCATTTATTTCTCTATACATTGCATGTATTGGAATTTCACTTTCCTTAATATGTCCAGAAATAAAATCCTTTTTTCCTGCATCTAATTTTAAATCATCTTTTCTAATAAAAATAAAAACTTTTCCTTGTCTATTAGTAATAATTGTTGAAACAAATTCATCTTTATCTTTATTAATATTTCCTCTATTGGCATTATTTTCCATATATATTCACATTTTCTTTCAATAATATATTTTTTAATAATATTTGTTTCTTTAAAGTACAAAATTTATAAGTATATATCCTTTTAATAGCTTTTTTCGTTTTATTTATCTTGCAAACATTCAATTCCTGGTAATTTTTTACCTTCTAAAAATTCTAAGCTTGCTCCTCCCCCTGTTGAAATATGTGTCATTTTATCTGCTAAACCTGCTTTTTCTATGGCTGCTGCAGAATCTCCTCCTCCTATTATTGTTACAGCATCTACACTGCTAAGTGTTTTTGCAATTTCATTTGTTCCTATTGCAAATTGGTCGAATTCAAATAATCCTAATGGACCATTCCATACTATTGTTTTTGCATTTTTTAATTCTTCTTTGTATAGTTTTATTGTTTCTTCTCCTATATCAAATCCTTCCCAGCCTGCTGTAATTTCTGTATATTTTACTGTCTTACTTTCTGTATTTTTATCAAAATCTTTTCCTAGTTTTGTATCTACTGGAAGCATGAACTTTACACCTTTTTGCTTTGCTTTTTCCATTAATTCTAATGCTAAATCTAGTTTATCTAATTCACAAATAGAATTTCCTACTTCATATCCTTCTGCTTTAAAGAAAGTATATGCCATTGCTCCACCAATCATTAATGTATCTACTTTTTCAAGTAATGCATTTATTACACCTATTTTATCAGAAACTTTTTTTCCTCCAAGTATTGCAACAAATGGTCTTTTGGGATTTTCTAAAGCATTTCCCATAAAATCAATTTCTTTTTCGATTAAGAAACCTGACACTGATGGTAAATAGTCTGCCACACCTGCAGTTGATGCATGTGCTCTATGTGATGTTCCAAATGCATCGTTTACATAAATTTCAGCAAGTTTTGCAAGTTCACGTGCCATTTCAGGATCATTTTTTTCTTCTCTTGCATCAAAACGTACATTTTCAAGTAATACCACTTCTCCGTCTTTCATGGAATTTGTTAAACTTTTTGCACTTTCTCCTATTATGTCATTTGATAGTTTTACATCTATTCCCAATTCTTTTGATAATTCACATGCTACAGGTGCAAGTGAAAATTCTTTTTTTACCTCTCCCTTTGGTCTTCCTAAATGAGAACAAAGAATAACACGCGCTCCATTTTCTAATAAGTATTTTATAGTTGGCAATGATGCTACTATTCTTCTTGTATCTGTAATATTTCCATTTTCATCTTGTGGTACATTAAAATCACAGCGAACCAAAACTTTTTTTCCTTTTACATCAATATCTTTTACTGTTTTCTTATTCATAAATAAATCCCTCCATTTAAAATATATAGCTCTACTATAATGTATTATATCCTATTTTTTTATTAACAATAACATTGTATACTAAAAAAGAATACTTTTCAAGTATTCTTTTTTAATATTAATAAGAATTTCAATTTTGAAGTATATTGGATATATTGGTAAGAAATTCCTAATGATTCCCTTTTTAATTTATCCTAATTCAGCAAAATATTTTATTGTTCTTACCATTTGACTTGTGTATGAATTTTCATTATCATACCATGAAACTACTTGAACTTGGTATAATCCATCATCTATTTTCATTACCATTGTTTGTGTAGCATCAAATAATGAACCATATGCCATTCCTATTACATCTGAAGATACTAAATATTCTTCTGTGTATCCATAAGAAGCACTTGCTACTGATTTCATTTTTTGATTAACACTCTCTTCTGTAATATCATTTCCTTTTACAACTGCTATAAGTATTGTTGTTGAACCTGTTGGAACTGGCACTCTTTGTGCTGATCCTATTAATTTTCCATTTAATTCTGGAATAACAAGTCCTATTGCTTTTGCAGCTCCTGTTGTGTTTGGAACAATATTTACAGCTGCTGCTCTTGCTCTTCTTAAGTCTCCTTTTCTATGTGGTCCATCTAATACCATTTGGTCTCCAGTGTAAGCATGAACTGTTGTCATTATTCCTGATTGAATTGGTGCAAAATCGTTTAATGCTTTTGCCATTGGTGCTAAACAGTTTGTTGTACATGATGCCGCTGAAATTATTTTGTCTTCTTTTGTTAAGATATTTTCATTTACGCCAAATACAACTGTTGGTAAGTCTTTTCCTGCTGGTGCTGATATAACTACTTTTTTAGCTCCTGCATCAATATGTGCCATAGCTTTTTCTTTTGATGTGTAGAAACCTGTACATTCTAATACAACATCTACTCCAATTTCTCCCCATGGTAAATCTTTTGCATCTTTTTCGGCATATATTTTTATTGTTTTTCCATCTACTGTAATTGAATCTTCTCCTGCTACTACGCTATCTGCTTTTTCATATTTTTTTTGAGCTGAATCATATTTTAATAAGTGTGCAAGCATTTCTGGGCTTGTTAAATCGTTTATTGCAACTATTTCATACCCTTCTGCTCCAAACATTTGTCTAAATGCTAGACGTCCAATACGTCCAAAACCATTAATGGCTACTCTTACTGACATATTTCTTCCTCCTTTAAAATTTTTATTTTTTCTATCTTTAGTA
>CAQOYX010000080.1 GCA_948852375.1 uncultured Clostridia bacterium | reverse complement strand
TCCTCTAATACTTATTGGTAAAGTAGAATAAATAAATGTATTTATGGATTGTATATTTGCACTTAAGTTTCCATATCCTATTGTTATACCATAATAAATAAAGTTTATAGCATACAAAATTAGTGAGATAGCAAAAATTAAAATTAACATTACAAAAATTTTAGCTAAAATAGTTTTGCATCTTCCATTTTTTGTACTTTTTATTAGTGGAAATAAATTCTTTTCTCTTTCTTCATATATGATTATAGTAGATATCACAAATATTAAAAGAACTATGAGAATATCGGTTATTCCCATTTTTGTAAAACTATTTATTCCCTTTGCGGGAATAAACTCTAATTGGGTATCTAGCATTTTTTCATACTTTTGAGCTGTATCTTTAATATTCTTATTTGAAAAATCATCTTGCGATTCTTGAAAGATTGAAATTGTTTCTAAGTTTTCTGCTTTTTCTAAAATTTCACTGATAGTTTGTTTATAATTTTTACATTCCTCATATTCTTTTTTTATTTCTTTAAAAAAAGTAAGCTCTTTTGCTTCATCTTTAGTATATTTATAATTTCTAGTTTGGTATTCATTTATGTATTTATCATAAAGTTCTCTATTTTCATTTTTTAAACTTTCTGCAAATTCTCTTATATATGTATTATTTAATATACTACTTATTATACTAAAAGCATTATTTCTTTCATATTCTTTGTTTATTAGTTCTTGTTTTTCTATTTCTAATAAGTCTTTCATTTCTTCGTTTAAGATTTTATAAGCTGAATATGGGATTTCATCTTTTTTTATAATGTTTCTGGTATAAATTAATAGCACAATGTCTGTTAATACAAATGCAATCAATGTATATAAAAATAGTTTACTTGTGAATATTTTTAAGAATTCATGTTTTATTATTTTACCCAAATTATATCTTCCCCCTTTATTCCCCAAAAATATTCATATATACATCTTCTAAATCACCATTTTTAGCATACTTTTTAATTAATTCTTCTGGTGTATTTTTTTCTCTTATTATTCCATCTTTTAAAATAATAATCTCGTTTGCAATATTTTCTATATCTGGAACTATATGTGTTGCAATAATTACAATTTTGTCTTTAGCAAGATCACTCATTATTTTTTTTACTCTAACTCTTTCTTTGGGATCTAGTCCTGCTGTAGGTTCATCAAATATAAGTAAGTTTGGATTTCCTATAATAGTTGCTGCAATTAGCAGTCTTTGTTTCATTCCTCCTGAATACATCCCAATTTTTTTGCCTAGTTTATCTTGCAAATTCACACTTTTACTCACTTTTTGAATTTGCATTTCTATATTTTCTTTTGGAATATCTTTTAATACCGCAATATAATTTAAAAATCTTTTTGCTGTAAATCCATTATATAATCCTTGCCCCTGTGGCATATATCCTAATATTTCTCTATATTTTGCACCTAGCCTTTTACTTTCTTGCCCATTCCATAGTATTTTTCCACTATCTAATTTTAAGTTATCTGTTATGATATTCATTAATGTACTCTTTCCTGCTCCATTTGGTCCGAAGTAATCCATATAATCCATGTTCTAGTTTTAAATTTATATTATCTAATACCTTTTTTTCTTTATAGCTTTTGCTTAAATTAACTATTTCTAACATAGTTTGTTCTCCTTGTTTATTTTATGTATTCTCTATATCTATATATTTTGGTTTTGAATTCCAATAATCATCTTTTTTTATTAATGCATAGTTTATTTTTTCTATACTTTGCTGTTTTGTTCCTGCCCAAGTTGTGTGTTCGGCTCCTAATTCATAACCTTTTCTTACAAAGTAATATTCTTTGTTTTTAGCTAATATTTCTACTAAATATCCATTTTTATCAAATAGTTTCAATTCTTTACTTTCTTTTGTTTCTAAATCGATATAGTATGCTTTATCTACTTTTACGTCACTTGCTCTATAGTAGATGTACTGCAATTTATTATCATATATTCCCCTTAGAGTTACTCCTTCTTTTGGTAAATCATATAATGTTTGTTTTTGTTTTGTTTCTAAATCTATATACTCTATTTTTTGACCTTTATATGCTACAAAATAAACTTTTCCATTTTCATATTGGATATCCTCCATATTTTTGTAAACATCTTGATAGATTTCTTCTTCTGTTTTACTAGATGCATTAAATAGTTTTATTTTTTTAGTAGAATTTCTTAAATTGCTTATATATGCATTATCATCATTTAAAAATTCTTCTGGATTTTGTTTATATACAATCTCTTCTAAAACTATTTTTCCATTGTATATTCCGAATAATCTTTTTATTTTTGCTATCTAATATTTCTTCATATTTTTTGGTTTCTAAGTTTATTTTGACTAATTTTCTGTCTGTTTCTATGGATGTATAAGAATTTTTGGATGATTCTATTGTTTTATTTTTTGAAAAGAATGTATATAAATTGTTTCCTTCAAATATAACATTTGAAGAGATTTCTATTCCTGACGGGCATTCGAATAATTTTGTTTTATTTGTACCATCTAAATTCATTCTATATATGATAGGGGTTTGCCCTCCTACTTCTGATATAGTAGTACCTTCTTCAGCCATTGAGACTTTTACTGTTTCTGCTTCATCCATACCTGATATTAAGTATAAGAAATCATCATATACAAATAAGTTATTTGATTTTGTTGCATCTAAATATGAACTACATTCTTCTGTGTCATGTTTACAATTTGGCTTGTTACATAAATAAATTTCTTTTTTAGTAGAATAGTCAAAGTATTTTATATTATTTCTATTATTGTCAATATAATAATAGCCCTTATCAAAATTACTTATTCGCCCTGGTTCAATATATACCATTTTTTCACTTTGGTTGTTTGTGTTAGAATACACATTTTGATTATCTTTTAACCTTCCTAAATTTCCATCATACGTTTTAGATTTATTTTCTTTAGAAATTAAAATAAATCCTAATACACTTAATAAAATAATTACAATAATTACTAAAATTACCTTTTTTGACATATTTTTTCCTCCTAAACTCTATAAAATTCCATAAAAAATTTCAATGCTATGTTTATTTTAGCATTGAAATATATCTAAAATATATCTATTATTTTTGTTTAATAAAATAATATTAATAATTTGTGTTGCTTTTATTAAACTATCTCCCATTTAACTATTTCTCTCTACAATGCAAAGAAATTCCAAACTTATCTATTCCTCCTCTTTTATAATGTTTTTACTTCCAAAATATGTAGCCAAGAAATATGCCCCATATATAACTCCTATAATAACTACTGTTGCTACTGCTGATGGTAATAAATCTTTCTCATTTGCTAATCCTGACATGAGTTTTATTGCAAATTGTATTCCAAATATAGAGTGTATTATACTAAGCACTAGTGGAACTCCAAAGAATATACCAATTTGCCTAAATAGTGCTTTATTTATCATTTTTTCATCACAACCAATTTTTCTTAGAATAGTATATCTTTGTTTATTATCTGAACTATCTGTTAGCTGTTTTAATGCTAAAATAGCTGAACTTGCAATTAAAAATATTACTCCTAAATAAATTGCAATAAATGTTACTATTGTTGCTATTCCTATACTTCCTTCCATTATTCTTGTTTTAGTAAGTCCATCTATCTGTAATCCCTTTTTGTTTAAACTTTGTACAAATGCCGAATCATCTTTTGAAAATAGTTCTTCAATTTTTTTCTTTCCTTCTTCTGTATCATTATTATAATTTGCTGCTAAAAAATATCTTTCTTTCATATCTTCTGTTAAAGGGCAATTATCTGGTACTAATATTATTCCTGTATTAATATGACTTGTTGACATTACTATAAATCCACTTTTGCATTCATTATATTTTGATTTATATTGTTTTCCTGCTATTGTTAAAGAATTGTTTTCATCTGCTAATACTTCATTTCTTACTTCTTCCATACTTGCAAAATCACAAATCATAATATATTCATCATCTTTTAGTTCATATTGCTCTATTCCATATAATTTTGCTATTTTATTATAATCAGATATTTTTACAATTTCTTCTACTGTATCATATGCAAGCATAGGAAATTTTGCTTTTACATTTTCTAGTTTGCTTTCAAAAAATTTGTTCCAAGTTAGGTCATTACTTGCATAGATTAGTATTTCTACCATATCTTTTAATACATTTATATCTAATCCATTATTTTTTAATGTCTCTTTAATAGAATGTCTTGAATCTTCTCTTTGTAATTCAGTTGTTTTTACTTCTTTTCCATATTCTATATAACTTTCTTGTAAATTAGCAGTTTTATATAAGTTTAAGTCTACTGGTGTCATTTCTACTAATTCTCTTCCCATTGTATTTCTTAATGCCAAACTTGAAGAAAGTATTGATATTGTCATAAATAGCATTAAACATATAACACTCATACTTGCTACCATGGTGTTGATTTTATTGTTAATTTGCCTTAATACAAACATATTTGTACCTTTTAAATATGTGTTTTTTATTTTTTGAACTATTTGTATTATAAAACCTGATAAAGACCAGAAAATTAATACTGTACTAACTATTCCCATAAGTATTGGTGGTAATAGTTTATCTGCTGTACTTAAACTACTGCTATCTGCTGTTACTTTCCAATAAGCATATCCTAACATTGTTATAGCAACAATAAATACTAATAGGCAAAGAAACGGATTCTTTATTTTTATTTTTTCATTTTTCTTTTGTGCATTTAATAAGTTGATTAGTTTATATTTTGAAACAGTAATTGTATTGAAGAACATCACAGCCACATACATTACTGCAAAACAAATGCAAGTTTTTATACAAGAATCCCCAGAAAATACAAACTGAAATTCTCTCATATCTGCTTCAAACATTTTTGCAACTAATATTGACATAAATTGTGAGGCAAATACACCTACAACTATTCCTATGACAAGTGAAATTATTCCAACAAATATTGTTTCCATTAGTATAATTTTTGATATTTGTTTTCTTCCCATACCAAGCGACATATAAATTCCAAATTCTTTTTTTCTTCGGTTAATTAAGAAATTATTAGCATATACGATTAGTAATCCTAATATAACTGCTACAAATACTGATACAAAGCCAAGCATCGAAATCATCATTTTTATTATTTCTCTTTGCGACCCGAGATACTTGTAGCATTGCTTGTTGGCTATCTATTGAATTGAACATATAGAAAATTGCAACACCTAATACTAATGTTAAAAAGTATATACTATAATCTTTTATACTTTTTTTCATATTATTAAAGGACAATTTAAATAACATCGTTCAAGTCACCTCCAAGAAGTGTTTGCACCTCAATTATTTTCTCAAAGAATTGTTTTCTTGTGTCATTTCCCTTTATTATCTCATTAAAGATTTTTCCATCTTTGATGAATAAAATTCTATTAGAATAAGAAGCTGTAAAAGCATCATGTGTTACCATTAAAATAGTAGCATTCATTTTTTTATTTAAAAATTCAAAATTTTCTAATAATTGTCTAGCTGACTTTGAATCTAATGCCCCTGTTGGCTCATCTGCTAATACTAATTTAGGTGTTGTTATAATTGCTCTTGCTGATGCAATTCTTTGTTTTTGTCCTCCAGATACTTGATAAGGATATTTTCTAAGAATCTCTTTAATTCCTAACTTTTCTGCAATTGCATTTACTCTTTTATCAATTTCTCTTGCATTAACTTTCCCGAATTGTTAGTGCTAAAGCTATATTTTCATATGCTGTTAAAGTGTCTAATAAATTAAAATCTTGAAAAATAAATCCTAATTCTTCTCTTCTAAATTTATTTAATTTGTTTCCTTTTAGTTTTGTAATATCCTCACCATTAACTAGAATATGTCCTGCTGTTACTCTGTCTATTGTTGAAATTACGTTCAGAAGTGTACTTTTTCCAGATCCACTCGCTCCCATAATTCCAACAAATTCTCCTTTTTCTACTGTAAAACTAATGTTGTCTATTGCTTTTGTCAGATTTGATTTGTTTCCATAGTATTTCTCTATAGTTTTTACCTCTAATACTTTTTCCATTATAAAAACTCCTTTCAATTAAATATTATTATAAAACATTTTTTTCATAGTTCCTATCGTTTTTCATTACACTAATCTTACATTTTCGTAAGGTTATTTTTAAATTTAAAAACTACCATGTAAAAAACACAATAGCAATTTATTTTATATCTATATAACTACTTTTAGGAAATACTAGGCACATTTGTGTTCCTTCATCTTCAACTGAATTTAATTCTATTGTTATTCCTAATTTATTACATAAATTTTTACATAAATATAATCCAATTCCAGTAGATTTTTTACCTATCAGCCTTCCATTTGTTCCAGTAAAGCCTTTGTCAAATACTTTTGTAATTTCTCCTTTTTTTATTCCTATTCCATTATCTTTAATATAAAGTATAACTTTTTCTTTTCCCTGTTTTGCGTATATTTCGATCTCTGGATAGTCGTTTTGTTTTTTATATTTTATACTATTTTGAATAATTTGATTTAATATAAACACTATCCACTTATTATCTGTATTTACTTCTAATTCCAAATCGTGAACATTTATAAATATTCTTTCGTGTATTAATACATTCTTGTTTCTTTTAATACTCTCATTTACAATATCTTTTAAAATTGCTTTTTTTATATAGTAGTCTTTTTCTACTGTATTGCTCCTTGCATAATATAAAGCCTGTTCTATATAATTTTCCACTTTGTTCAGTTCTTCATCTATACTTTTTGTAACTTCATTTTTATTATTTTCCACTATCATCTTACCGACTAGCTATCGGTATTTTTATCTCATGAATCCATAATTCAATGTAATTTTTATAATCTTCTTGTTTATACTTATATAAATTTACATTTTCAACCATTGATTTATTAATTTGTTCTAATATGTCTTTTAATATTTTGCCTTCCATAAAACTTGGTTTTTTAATAATCTCACTAATTAAGTATTTTTTATCTAAGTTAT
>CAQOYX010000079.1 GCA_948852375.1 uncultured Clostridia bacterium | reverse complement strand
AGTTTTAAAATATAAAAATTTTTTATACATATAAGGTGCAGTTATAATATAAAATGAGAAAGGAACTGGTTTTATGTCTGAAAATAATAGATTAGATAAAATAAATTATTACTTAGACATTGCAGAAGCAGTGGCAAAACGTGGAACATGCTTAAGAAAAAATTTTGGATGTATTATTGTAAAAAATGATGAAATTATTTCTACAGGATACACAGGAGCACCAAGAGGAAGAATAAATTGTATAGATTTAGGATATTGCACAAAAAAAGAAAAATTTCCTAAAATTCACCATGGAGGATACGATGCATGTAGGTCTGTACATGCAGAGCAAAATGCAATGCTTAGTGCACCAAGAAAAGATATGATAGGTGCAAGCATGTATCTAGTAGGAAAAAGAGTAGATACAGGAGAATATGAACCAGGAGCAAATTCTTGCCAAATGTGTAGAAAGATGATTATAAATGCTGGTATAAAGGAATTAATAATTAGAGGAGAAAAGCAAGGAGAATATTTAGTTGTAGATGTAGAAGACTGGATAAAAAACGATGATTTATTAGAGGGAAAAAGCACATACTAGACAAAATGTATGTAAAGTAGCAAAACTTAAAAACAGTAGAGTAAAGGATCCAATACTTACGGAGGATAGCGTGCTATAATAGCAGGGGGGTCTTTAAACTTAAATTATATATAAGCAAAAAGGATAAAAATATGAAAAACCAAATAAAAGAAATTTTAAAAAACAAGAAAATACTAAGCTATAGTATAATAATTTTAGCTACAATATTTACCTGTATACCACTATTTTCAAAATACATGGATATATCATTAGATGATGGTATTCAACATATATGTAGAATAATAGGAACACATGCTTCTTTAAAAGAAGGAAATATGTTCCCAGTTATTATGTCTGGTTTATGTGAAGGATTTGGATATTCCTGGAATATATTTTATAGCCCATTAACCGCATACTTGCCTCTAATATTTAAATTATTTACTGATTCATATGTAGTTTGCCTAAAATTATTCATGTTTTTTACAATGCTTTTATCTGGTATATTTATGTATAAATTAGTATATAAAATACATAAAACACATACATCTGGCATAATTGCGGCACTTATTTATATAACAGCACCATATCACTTAACAGATCTATATACTAGAATTGCAATTGCAGAACTTACATCATTTATGTTTTTGCCAATAGTATTTATAGGAATGTATGATTTATGTAAGGAAAATAAGAGAAATGCATTACTTACAATTGGAGCAATAGGGTTAACATTAACACACAATGTTATAACAATATATACAGCAATCTTTTGTTTAATATACCTACTTATAAATTATAAAAATGTAAAAAATAAGCAGATAATGAAGATTATTTTAATAAATGTATTGATAATATTACTATGTACTAGTTTTTACTGGATTCCACTATTAGAACATTATTTAGCAACTACATATGAAGTATTTATACCAGGTAGAATGTTTACAAATGATGTATTAATAGAATCTAAATTATCAATAATGGATTTATTTATAGACATACCATGGGGATTGAATTTCCATATTGGCTTACCCATTATATTTGGATTAATATTAACCTTTATATATAGGAATAAAGTTGAAAATAAATATCAAAAAGATATAGTAACATTTTTAGCTTTTGGATGTATTAGTATAATTATGACATTAAAAATATTTCCATTTGAATATTTACCAAATGTATTAAAAATGCTTCAATTTACATGGAGGATGATGGAATTTGAAATATTTTTCTTAAGTATAGTGTCTGGAGTAATGATAACCATATTCATTAAGAATAGTAACACAAAAAGAATGATACTTGCTATTATATTCATTATATATACAGAAATACTAATACTTTCAGCAAAAGAGATGACACAAGTTCCTTTTAATGAAGACAAATACATAACCCCCATACCTCTAAAAACAATAGTAGGACCAATTTACCCAGGATGTGCAACACTAGAATATTTACCTAAAAGAGCATTTGAAAATTTAAAATACATAAAAACAAGAACAGAAAAATGTATAATTTTAGAAGGAATAGCGGATATTGTAAATGAAAATAAAAATGGAACAAAGCTTACATTTGAAGTGAAAAATGTAAATGACAAGGTGGTAATAGAATTACCATATATATATTATTTAGGATATAGTGCAAAATTAATAGAGCAAAACGATAACAGTAAATCTATTAAAATAAAAGAATCTAATAAGGGATTTTGTATGATAGAAGTTGCAGATGTAGAAAGTGGAACTATAGAAATAACTTATGAGGGAACAATGGCAATGAAAACTTCCTATGCATTAACTTTTATTGGAATATTTTTGTTACTACTTGAAAAAATGCATATTTAAATTTTGATTTTAACTGTAAGTTAGAAAAGTAGTATTGACTATAACTTATAAATAGTATAGAATAACAATTGAAGAAAGAGAGGCGAAAAAATGTCTAAGCAGACTGTGGCTATTGTTGGAAGACCTAATGTTGGAAAATCAACATTTTTTAATTATATAATAGGAGAGCGTTTGTCTATTGTGGAGGACAAGCCAGGAGTTACACGTGATAGAGTTTATGCTGATTGCAATTGGCGTGGAAGAAACTTTACGGTTATTGATACAGGGCGGAATTGAGACCGAAACAGAAGATTTAATTACTTCTGAAATTGCAAATCAAGCTAGTATTGCCATAAATTTAGCAGATGTTATTATATTTTTAACCAATATAAAGCAAGGTGTAACTGAAGTTGATAAAGACATTGCTTTAATGCTAAAAAAAAGTGGAAAACCAGTAGTTTTAGTATGTAATAAAGCTGATAATTATGGAAAAACTTCAGATGATATTTATGAATTTTATAATTTAGGCTTAGGTGAACCATATCCACTATCTAGCACAAACGCAATAGGAATAGGCGACATTTTAGATGCAGTTTTCGATAAATTTCCCAAAAATAATGAACAAAGTGAAGATGATGAAAGAATTAAAGTAGCCTTAATAGGTAAACCAAATGTAGGTAAATCTTCTTTAATAAATAAAATTTTAGGAGAAGAAAGAGTAATTGTAAGTGATATAGCAGGAACGACAAGAGATGCAATAGATTCTTATTTTGAAAATGAATTTGGTAAATATGTATTTATAGATACAGCAGGAATTAGAAGAAAAAGTAAAGTAAATGAATCTATTGAAAAGTTTAGTATAATGAGAACTCTCCTTGCAGTACAAAGAGCAGATGTATGTTTAATGATGATAGATGTAAACGAACGGTGTAACAGACCAAGATGCAAAAATTGCAGGAGAAGCACATGAAGCTGGAAAGGGTATTATATTAGTTATTAATAAATGGGATACTGTAGAAAAAGATACATATACAATAGAACAATTCAAAAAAGATGTATATAATAAATTGTCATATTTAACATATGCACCAATTATATTCATTTCAGCCAAAACAGGACAAAGAGTGAATAAATTATATGAAATAATAAACCAAGTAGCAAGTCAAAATGCCTTAAGAGTAACGACAAGTATGTTAAATCAAGTACTAAATGAAGCAATTGCAGTAGTTCAACCCCCAACAGATAAAGGAAAACGTTTGAAAATTTATTACATGACGCAAGGTACTACAAAACCACCGACATTTATAGTATTTGTAAATGATAAAGAGTTATTCCATTTTTCATATGAAAGATACTTGGTAAATTGCTTAAGAAAGGAATTTGGGCTAATTCGGAACACCAATTAGAATGATAGCAAGACAAAAAGGTGAAAAGGATGAATAAATAAAAAGCTCAACACAAGGTTTGCTCATACAAATTTGATATAATGGAATAAATTGGGAGGAACTTAAATGAACGAAATAAAAATAAAAGGAATTTATAAACATTTTAAAGGAGACTATTACATAATAGAAGACATAGCAATACATTCAGAAACAAAAGAAAAATATGTAGTATATAGGGAACTATATGGAAATAATGAATTATACATAAGACCATATGACATGTTCTTATCAGAGGTAGATTATGAAAAATATCCACAAGTAGAACAAAGATATAGATTTGAATTACAAAACATTGAAAGCAAGAATAAATAAAAAGTAGGTATTAAGTATCTACAACGAATAAACCCTAAAAAGGCTACTTTATTTAAGGGAGCTGACTGGGTATTATAATAAGGGGGAAAAAATTATGTTAGTATATTATATTCTTATGGCAATTATTGCATATGCAATAGGTAGTATTAGTTTTTCAGTTATTTTTAGTAAAAAAATGGCAGGATTTGATGTAAGAGAAAAAGGAAGCGGAAATGCAGGGTCTACAAATGTTTTAAGAACAGTAGGAAAAAAAGCAGCAGTATTAACATTAATATGTGATATATTAAAAGGAATTGTAGCAATTTTAGTTGCAGTATTATTAGGAAATATTGTAAAAGAAATAGATAAAGCATTACTTGTTCAAATATCAGCTATAGCAGTTGTTATAGGACATACATTCCCAGCATTTTTTGGATTTAAAGGAGGAAAGGGAGTTGCAACATCACTTGGAGTATTATTGCTAATTAACTGGCAAATAGGACTTATTTGTCTAGTATTTGCATTAGTTATTATGGTATTAACAAGAATGGTATCATGCCGGTTCTGTACTTGCAGCAATACTATTTCCAGTTCTTACATTGTTTATAGGACAAGAATACTTCATTGTTTCTGGAAATTATTTTGTTTTTAGCATAATTATGGCATTAATTGTAGCATTTAATCATAGAAGTAATATAAGCAGAATTTTAGATGGAACAGAAAACAAATTATCATTTAAGAAATAAAAAACCAAGGAGGAAAAAAATTGAAAAAAATAGCAGTTATAGGAAGTGGTAGTTGGGGAGTAGCACTTTCCATTCATTTAGCAAGTATGGGACATATGGTAAAAATATGGTCATTTGCTGAAGAAGAAGCAGATTTAATAAACAAAGAAAAAAAGTGTAAGTTTTTGCCAGAAGTTACATTACCTGAGAATATTACTTGTTACACAGACTATGAAAAAACAATAGAAGATACAGATATTATTTTACATGTAACACCTTCTAAATTTGTTCGTAGTATCTTAAAACAATACAAACAATATGTGAAAAAACAACCAATTGTAATGTGTGCAAAAGGATTTGAAAAAAATACACTATATTCATTAGATAAAATTATAGAAGAAGAATTGCCAAATATACAATATGCTGTATTATCTGGACCAAGCCATGCAGAAGAAGTTTCTCGTGGAATACCAACCCTAATAGTAGTTGCAGCAAAAGAAGAAAAATTACAAGAAGAAATACGTTCTATTTTTATGAATGAAAAAATGAGAATATATACATCGTTTGATATAAAAGGAGTAGAACTAGGAGGGGCGTTAAAGAATATCATTGCATTTTGTGCAGGAATTGCAACAGAACTTGGCTTAGGAGATAATTCATATGCAGCACTTATTACAAGAGGATTAACTGAAATAAGTCGTTTAGGTGTTAAAATGGGAGGAAAACAAGATACATTTTACGGTTTAACAGGACTTGGAGATTTAATTGTTACTTGTTTAAGTGAACATAGTAGAAATAGAAAAGCAGGAAGACTAATTGGAGCAGGAAAAACCATAGAAGAGACAAGAAATGAAGTAGGAATGACAATTGAAAGTATAGATAATATAGAAGTTGCATATGAACTTTCAAAAATTTATGATGTAGATATGCCAATTGTTCATGCAGTTTATGATGTGTTATATAATGGACTAGAACCAAAAAAAGCAGTAGCAATGCTTATGACACGTGATAAAAAATGTGAATAAATTTTAAAAAATTGTTAATACTAAAGAAAAATAAAAAGATGTTGGAGGTAGGCAGAATGGAATTTTTTGATAAATTAGGAAAAAAGGCAAGCCAAACTTATAAATACACAACTGAAAAAACATCAAAATTAGCAAAAGAAGCAAAACTAAAAATGTCTATAAACGAAAATAAATCTAAAATAGAAGAAATATATGAAGAAATTGGAAAGAAAGTATATATGCATCATGTAAATGATAAAGATATTGACATAGATTTAGAATCTATACTAGAGGAATATTGTATTAGAATAGATGCTATATGTGATGTAATAGAAGATGAAAGAAAAGAACTCTTATGTTTAAAAGATAAAAAGCAATGTCCAAATTGTTTTGACGAAATTGAAATAAGTTGTAATTATTGCCCAAATTGTGGATTTGAACAAAAAGAGGAAATAGACGAAACAATATATGAAAAGCAAGATGAGCAAATAGAAGAAGAACAAGAGGGTGAAATGCAACAAAAAGAGAAAAACATTTAATAAGATATATGTAAAATAGTAAAATTTTAACAATAGAGTAAAGCTCCCTTTATTTAAGGGGGCTGTTGCTGATAGGCGACTGAGGGTTCTTAAAGCGAAAATAGAAAAAGGAATGAAAAAATATGAAAACAGTTATACAAAGAGTAAGTAGTGCAAATGTAGTAGTAAATAATAAAAAAGTTGGAGAAATACAAAAAGGTTTTGTAGTTTTACTTGGAGTGTCTAATGAAGATACAGAAGAAACGGTAAGAAAAATGCTTCAAAAGATCATTAATTTGCGAATATTTAGTGACAATAATGATAAAATGAATTTATCTATTAAAGATGTATCAGGACAGTTATTAGTTATATCACAATTTACTTTATATGCAGATTGTACTAGAGGAAACAGACCAAGTTTTACAAATGCTGGAAGACCAGAACATGCAAATAAATTATACGAATATTTTATACAAGAAGCAAAAAAAGAAGGTATTAGAACAGAACATGGAATATTTGGTGCAGATATGAAAGTAACATTAACAAATGATGGACCTGTAACAATTACATTAGAAATGTAATAAAGGTTCTTTTTTAGAAGTTTGTTGTTGATATATGAATATTTTGGGTGGGGGATATATTATTATATATTTAATAAGGAAAACGTTCATATAGATATTTTATAATGTCATCTGCATTATAATCTGTTACATTTATAAAAGTTCCATCATCTAAGCTAATCCACATATTTATT
>CAQOYX010000078.1 GCA_948852375.1 uncultured Clostridia bacterium | reverse complement strand
AACAAACAAATAAGGCAAGACAAAAATTTGGGACAGAAGCAGGAGAAGATACTACAAAATATGGTGAATTTGTATGCTCATATTTTGCATGGGTAAGTTTAGATGAACAAAAGAAGAAAGTAAAAAAGTTAGAAGAAATAAGTAAAAGAAGCTCGCATTAGTATATTACAACAATAATTCATATAAAAAATGGTTATATATTTTAATTTTTTAAAGTATATCATGATAGCAAACTTAATATGTATAAAGTTGTCACAAATAGTTAAAATATCAAAAAAATATCACAGAACACTTGAAAAGTGTTCTGTTTTGATATAAAATAAAAATGTTCTTAAGCACTTACAAAGAAAGATGAATAATGAAATTATTTTTTGAATTATGTGTGTTTTTAGAGAAAAGTAAGTAAAAAATTGAAATTTTTTATATTAAAGTTAAAATTTATAATAAAGAGAAAAAATTAAAGAGAGAGAAAATGAAAAACATTAAGGATTATAATTTAGATAAACTAAAAGAAGAATTTATTGCTTTAGGTGAAAAACCTTATAGAGCAGAACAGGTATTTAAATGGTTATATACTACTAATCTTACAAGCTTTGATGAAATGAGTAATTTGTCATTAAAACTTAGAAATAAGTTAAAAGAAGAATTTTCTATGTGTGTATATAATATATTAAAAAAACAAGAATCAAGTGATGGAACAAAGAAGTATTTGTTTGATGTTCTAGATGAAAATGCTATAGAAACTGTATTAATGAGTTATCATCATGGGTATACTATATGTGTATCTTCACAAATAGGATGTAAAATGGGATGTAAATTTTGTGCATCGACTGGAATACAATTTGTAAGAAGTTTAACATTAGGAGAAATTGTTGAACAAATTCTTGCAGTACAAAGAGATACAGGTATTAAAATATCAAATGTTGTATTTATGGGAATAGGTGAACCTTTTGATAATTATGATAATGTAATTAATGCTATTAAAATTATAAATAACCAAAAGGGATTAAACATCGGAGCACGACATATTAGTGTTTCTACAAGTGGAATTGTGCCTAAAATATACGATTTTGCAAATGAAGATTTGCAATGTACATTATCTATATCGCTACATGCAACAACAGATGAAAAAAGAAGTAAAATGATGCCTGTAAATAATGCTTATAATATAGAGGAATTAATTAAAGCTTGTAAATATTATATTCAAAAGACAAATAAAAGAATTTCTTTTGAATATGCACTTGCAAAAAACAATAATGAATCTGTAGAAGATGCAAAAAACTTAGTAAAATTATTAAAAGGAATGTTATGTCATGTAAATTTAATACCAATAAATAAAATAGAAAATGGAGAATTTACTAAATCTACAAATGAAAATATTATGAAATTTAGAGATTATTTAAATGATAATGGAATAGTTGCAACAGTAAGAAGAGAATTAGGCTCAGATATAGATGCAGCATGTGGTCAACTAAGAAGAAAACAACAAAGAAAAAAATAATATTGCATAAAACGAGTAAATATTCATGACACAAAATAAAGCAAAAGAATAATAGCATAGAAAATAAAAAGGAGGAAAGATGAAGGTTTTTGCAAAATCAGATATTGGAAAAGCACGTGAATTAAATGAAGACTTTTTCTACATATCCAATGAAAATGATAGTCTTAAATTATACATATTAGCAGATGGCATGGGAGGATATAATGGTGGTGAAATTGCAAGTAAACTTGCAACTGTATCTGCTAAGGGTTATATAGAATCAAATTTTGATAAAATTGAACATAGTAAAGAAAAAATACTGGAATTAATACGAAATGCAATGGAATATGCAAATATGCTTGTACATGAAAAATCAAAAGAAAATGAAGAACTTACTAATATGGGTACTACTTTGGAGGTATGTTTAATATATAATAATAAGGCATTCATTGGTCATATAGGAGATTCAAGAATTTATAGAATTAGAAAAAACATAATAAGAAAAATAACTCAAGACCATAGTTATGTACAAGAATTAGTAAAAGATGGTACTATAACAAAAGAAGAAGCAATACATCATCCTAAGAAAAATATGCTAATTAAAGCTTTAGGATGTACACCATTTGTAGAGCCAGATATTACAGTAAAAGGATTTTTAAAAGATGATATTATTGTAATATGTTCAGATGGATTAACCAATATGCTTAGTGATGAAGAGATATATGCTACTCTTACACAAGATATTAATAGTAGTAGTAATTCATTAGTAAATAAGGCAAATCAATTAGGTGGAAATGATAATATTACAGTTATAGTTTTATATAATGATTAAAAAAGTATATAACCAAAAAATGTTTTTATTAAAGTTTTTTGACTGTAATAGCATAACTTAATTTATTATTAGATTTCTTAAATAATAGAAAGGAATGTTGGTAATTATGAATTTAGAAGGTAGATTAATAGCAAATAGATATGAAATGATAGAAAAAGTTGGAAATGGTGGAATGGCAACAGTATATAAAGCAAAAGACCATATATTAAATAGATTCGTAGCAGTAAAAATTTTAAGAGATGAATTTACTACTGATAATGAATTTATAAAAAGGTTTCATTCAGAAGCACAAGCTGTTGCAAGCTTAACAAATCCAAATATTGTAGCTGTATATGATGTAGGAAATGAAGGAAATTTATATTATATAGTTATGGAATTAGTACAAGGAAGAACTTTAAAAGAGATAATACAAGAACAAGGAAAATTATCTTGGAAATGGTCTTTAAAAGTAGCAATACAAATTGCAAAAGCATTAGATACAGCACATAAAAACAATATTATCCATAGAGATATTAAACCACATAATATAATAATAACAGAAGAAGGCACAGCTAAAGTTACAGATTTTGGAATAGCAAAAGCTGTATCTAATTCAACTATAACTGCTTTTGGAACAACTCTTGGTTCGGTACATTATTTTTCGCCAGAACATGCAAGAGGAGGTTTTACAGATGCAAAATCTGATTTATATTCTTTAGGTGTTGTTTTATATGAAATGCTAACAGGAAAAGTTCCATTTGAAGCAGATACTCCAGTTTCAGTTGCTTTAATGCATATGCAAGAAAAACCTGTAGAGCCAATATCATTAACACCTAATATACCAATATCTGTAAATAAAATTGTAATGAAAGCAATGCAAAAAGATGCATCTTTACGTTATCAAAGTGCATCTGAAATGCTTAAAGATTTAAATATGGCATTAAAAAATCCTGATGGAAATTTTGTATTTATGCAAGATGCTGAAAATGAATTTCAAACACAAAGAATACCAACCATGGGGGATAATGTTAATAAAGATAAAAATAAGAAAAAGAAAAATGGATTTAGTAACTTTATAAAAAAACATAAAATTTTATCATTTTTTATGGGAGCAATATTACTTTTTGTTTTAACAATAAGCATAACATATTTTGGATTAAAAGTTACAACAGTAAAAGAAGTTCAAATTCCAAATTTAGTAGGAGTATCACAACAAGAGGCAAAACAAAAAATAGATGATGCAAAACTTATATATACAGAATTGGAACCACAATATAGCCCAGAAGTACCAGAAGGTTTTGTAATTAGCCAAGAACCGAAATATATGGATAATTATACTGTAAAGGAAAAAACTGAAATAAAAGTAGTAATAAGTAAAGGTCAAGAAATTACAAAAGTTCCAAAGGTAGTAGGAATGAAAAAAGAGGAAGCAATAAGTGCATTAGAGGAAGCAAAATTACTTGCAGAAGTGATAGAAGAAACAAGTAAAACAGTAGAAGAAGGATATGTAGTTAGTCAAGAAACAAAAGAAAATACAGAAATAAGTGCAGGAGAAACTATAAAAATACATGTAAGCACAGGAACAGGAATTGAACAAGTGAGTATGCCATATGTAATAGGAAAAACAGAACAAGAGGCAAAAAAATTACTAGAAAACAATAAATTAAAAATAAAACAAGTAATTTATGAAGAAGATAAAACAAAAGATGATGGAAAAGTTTTAAAACAAGACAAAGAAGCAGGTTCTACACTAGATGAAGGTACAGAAGTTACAATAACTGTAAATAAAATAGAGCAAATAAAAACAGGAAAAGTACAAATAAACTTAAAATCTATAACAGGCGGATATAAGGAACCTGTAGGAAACACTGTAACTTCAACATCATCAGAGAGTAAAACAGTAGATGTAGAAGTTAAAGTAGGAGAAGATAGGGTATTTAAAGGTACTAAATCAAAAAATGATACTTTTGAAGTAGAAGTAAGCGGAATTGGTACAATAACTGTTAAAGTATATATAGATGGAGTTTTAGGAAACAGACAAAAACAATTTAATTTAAACTCGTCAAATCAAATTGTTTTTGAATAGACTTGAATATATTATAATATATAAAATAAGTTATAATATCTATTATATACGATAACGCAAATTATTCTTTAAAGATTGCTGGCTCTAATCTATATTATTGATTTTAGATAAGGGTACTACTTATTTGTAGTACCCATCAAATATAATTAAGGAGGCAAAATGCTAGGTGGAGTTATAGTAAGTAATATTTCAAATACATATATAGTAGAGGTAAATAATGCATTATATGAATGTAGTGCTAGAGGAAAATTTAAAAATAGTGAAATTATGCCTGTTGTAGGGGATAAAGTAAGTATAGAAATTATAGCGGAAGAAAAAGATATAGCTGTTATTAATAAAGTATTTGATAGGAAAAATTACATTAAAAGACCAAAGCTTGCAAATTTAACTAAACTTGTTTTTGTTATATCAAGTAAGCATCCTAAGCCAGATTTACTGCTACTAGATAAGCAGTTGGCATTTGCCGAATTTTTAGGAATAGAGGCAATTATTGTTATAAATAAAATAGATTTAGAAAAAATAGAAAATATAGAACATATTAGGAAGATATATACTGATATTGGATATAAGGTTATTCTTACAAATGCAAAAACAGGACAAGGAGTAGAACAATTAAAGAAGGAACTATATAATAACATAAGTGCTTTTTCAGGTAATTCAGGAGTACGGAAAATCTACACTATCAAATTCTATTTTTATGAAGAATATTTCACAAGAGGGCACAATAAGTGGTAAAAATAAAAAAGGAAAAAATACTACTACGCAAATTAAGTTATATAAAATAAATGAGAACACATATATAGCAGATACTCCACGGTTTTGGAGCATTTGATATATACGAAATAGAAACTAAGCAACTATACAAATACTTTAGGGAATTTATAGAACATGAAAAAAATTGTGAATTTGTAGGCTGTACACATATAAAAGAAGAATCCTGTGGAATAAAAAAGGCATTAGAACAAGGGATAATATCTAATTCAAGATATGAAAACTATATAAAAATATATAATGATTTAAAAGATAAGGAGGAACACAAATGGTAGAAATATCTACATCATTACTTTCTATAAATAAAAATGAAAGTACTAAAAAAATTTATGATTTAGAAGTAGCACATACAGATTATTTTCATATAGATGTTATGGATGGAACATTTGTACAAAACAATACAAGTGATACTATGAAAGAATATTCTGAACTAATTAAACAAATATCAAATATACCTATAGATGTACATTTAATGGTATTGGATGTAAAAGAATATGTAGAAAAATATAAAGATTTAGAGCCTAATATAATAACCTTCCATTATGAAGTATTAAAAAGTAAGGAAGAAATAAATGAAATGATAAAATATATAAAGCAGAATAATATAAGAGTAGGTATATCAATAAAACCTGATACAAAATTAGAAAAAATATATGAATTTTTGCCATATATCCATATGGTGCTAATAATGACAGTAGAACCAGGAAAAGGAGGGCAGAAACTAATTCCTAAAACTATAGAAAAAATTGCTGAATTAAAAAAATATATTACAATTAATAATATAGATTTAGACATTGAAGCAGATGGGGGAATAAATGTTGAAAACATAGGAAAGCTAAAAGAAGCAGGAATAGATATTGCAGTAGTAGGAACAGGAATTACAAATACAAGCAATTACAAAGAAACTATCAAAACATTAAAAACATTATAATCAGTAGAAGATAAAATAAAAGTTTACATATTTTTATTGAAATTGTTAACAAAATGATATAAAATATGTTTAGCTAAAGTATAAAATTTAATTAAAGGATTAAGGTATTCTATGATTGTGAAAAAATATTTTTAGTTGACATTTATATTCAAAGAAAGGAAGGTTAAAAAAATGGGATTAGTATTAAAAGATGTATCAAAAACATTTGTAGGAAAAAAGGCAGTAGATAATGTTTCATTAGCTCTAGATAAGCCAGGAGTATATGGACTACTTGGAACTAATGGAGCAGGAAAAACAACTACAATTAGAATGATATTAGGAATTATAACAAAAGATGAGGGAGAAATTACTTGGAATGGAAAAGCAGTAGATAGAAAAAGTGTAAATTTTGGATATTTGCCAGAAGAAAGAGGTGTATATCCTAAAACTAAAATATTTGATCAATTAATGTATTTTGCAGAACTAAAGGGCATGCAAAAAAGTGATGCACAACTATCAATAAACAAATGGGCAAAAGAATTAAAAGTAGAAGAGTACCTAAACATGCCAGCTGAAAAACTTTCGAAAGGAAACCAACAAAAAATTCAATTTATGACAGCTGTAATACATAATCCTGAATTAGTAGTATTAGATGAACCATTTAGTGGATTAGATCCTGTAAATACAGAGATATTAAAAAATATTATAATTGATTTAGTAAAAGATGGAAAATATGTAATAATGTCAGCACATCAAATGGCTACTATTGAAGAGTTTTGTAGTGATATATTAATATTAAATAAAGGAAAAACTGTATTGCAAGGAAACTTAAAAAGTATTAAAGAAACATATCCTGTAAATAGAGTTATGATAGATGTAAATAGAAAAATAGATAAATATATAGATGAGTTTAAAATGGAAATTGAACATGAGACAAATAATGCATATACTATCAAAATTAATGATGAAGAGACTGCCCATAAACTTTTAAATAAAATAGTATTAGATGGTGTATGTGTAAACAAATTTGAAATTATGAAGCCAACTTTAAATGATATATTTATAGAAAAAGTAGAAAATAATAACTAATTGGATTAATAATTT
>CAQOYX010000077.1:7101-7355 GCA_948852375.1 uncultured Clostridia bacterium | reverse complement strand
AAGACGTGAAAAAAGAAGAAAAAGCACCAGTTATTATTCGAAGAGAAGTAATTATTGCAGAAGAAGAACCAGCACAAAAAAAAGAAGTAGCCAAGAAAGAAGAAAAGAAAAACAAGGTTTAATAAATGCAAGAAGTTATAGTTTAAAACAAGCAGAACAACGTATCGAAGAATTAACATTCTTAAAAAAATACTATAAACAAATGTCAGAAGAACAAAGAGAAACTATAACTAGACAAGAAAACTTAATAAATG
>CAQOYX010000077.1:0-7072 GCA_948852375.1 uncultured Clostridia bacterium | reverse complement strand
ATGTAAAAACAGATACAAAAAAAGTAGAAAAATTAAGAGAACTAGTTCGTGACTGGCAATCAATAAACTAGTTCAAAACAAAACATATAAATGTCATATTGACTTAATTATACATAGTTTTGTGTGATTTGTCAAATGGCTAGAAAGGAAGAAAAATATGAGTAAAGTAAAATTTGAAATAAAAAATAGATGGACAGGTTCAGTATTATTTGAATATGAAAAAGAAAATAATACATTGAAAGATACTGTAGAACAAGCTATAAAAAGAGGAGCAGACTTAGAAGGAGCAAACTTAGAAGGAGCATACTTAAGAGGAGCAGACTTAGAAGGAGCAAACTTAGGAGGAGCAGACTTAGAAGGAGCAAACTTAGGAGGAGCATACTTAAGAGGAGCATACTTAGAAGGAGCAAACTTAGAAGGAGCAGACTTAGAAGGAGCAAACTTAGAAGGAGCAGACTTAGGAGGAGCATACTTAGAAGGAGCATATATTTATATAAGTGATAATGAAATAGATATAACAAAAATAATTAAAGAATTTGAAGAAAAAAACAATATAAAAATTACAGAATGGTACATAAACAAAAACATAATTCCTACTAGGTGGAGTTGTTTTTGGAATTACGGATTAATTATTTGCGATTATGAAATAGCTAAGCAAATAAAGAAATTAACGATAGAAGAAGCAGAAAAAGAACTATCAGAAAAATATGATTGTCAAGTTAAGATTGAAAAAGAAAGTAGTGAAACATAATGTTAGATTGGATAGATGATTGTTACGAAGATGAATACATAGATTATGAAGCACGAGAAGAAGCGTTAGCTGAAAGAGGAGATATTGAATATCAAGATAGAGTTTATGAAAAAATGATGAGGGGGAATTTATAAAATGGATAAAGTTAAAGAATGCTTAGATAGAACAGCTGAAGTAATAACAAAACTAATAGAAGATGCAGAGATATATAGAATAGAAGATATTTCGGAATTGACAAATTTAAATTGTAAAATTGCAGAAATATCCATAAAGATGGAGGAAGTTAGAAATGCAACTATACAAACATCAAAAAAAGGCACTAGAACTAACAAAACTGAAAAATAGATGTGCATATTACTTAGATATGGGGCTTGGCAAAACATTTGTAGCAAGTGAAAAAATGTTAGATTTAAATGAAAACTTAAACATAATTGTGTGTCCTAAATCAGTTGTAGATACATGGGAAAATCACATAAAGATATATTATTCAGAATATCAAGTTTTTAAATATGAGTTACCTAAAGAATTTCTAAACAAAAATGTAGTTATAGTGAATTATGATTTAATTTGGAGAAGACCAGAATTTAAGCAATTGAAAGATTATACATTGATTTTAGATGAGTCACAATTTATAAAAAATTCAACTGCATCTAGAACTAAATTCATTATGAAATTAGATTTTAAGAATTTAATTTTATTAAGTGGAACACCAACTGGAGGTAAATATGAAGAATTATTAACACAATGCCATTTGCTAGGTTGGAACATTACTAAAAAGGCATTTTGGAACATGTATATAGATTACATACTAATACCGATAAATGGATTTAGAACACCAAAAATTCTAGGATATAAAAATGTAGAACATCTAAAACAACGACTAAATCAGTATGGAGCTGTATTTATGAAAACGGAAGAAGCAATTGAACTTCCAGAGCAAATTGATAATGTAATAAAGATAGAAAATACAAAGGAATACAAACAATTTAATAAAGATAGAATTGTAACTGTAGATAAACTATTAGTGGGTGACACATCTTTAACAAAACTATTGTATCTAAGGCAATTGGCAAGTCAATACAATAAAAATAAATTGCAAGCATTAAAAGATTTAATAGAATCGACAAATGATAGATTAATTATATTTTATAACTTTAATGAGGAAAGAGAGCAAATAACAAAATTAACAGATAAGCATTTAAGTATCATTTCAGGAGATATGAAAGATTTAACACATTATGAAACAATAGATAATTCTGTAACACTAGTACAATATCAAGCAGGAGCAACAGGAGTAAACTTGCAAAAAGCAAATAAGGTAATTTACTACAGCTTACCTCTTAGTTCAGAATTGTTTGAACAGAGCAAGAAACGTATACATCGTATACGGACAAAAAAACAATTGCATGTATTACTACTTAATTACAGAAAATTCAATAGAAGAAAAAATATTTGAAACATTAAAACAAAGAAGAGATTATACAGATGAATTATTTAGAAAGGATGATTTATAAATGGAAAAATTAGATTTAAATAGTGAATTATTAAAACCAATGAAAGAACATTTAGAAATAATTGTAAATAGATTAATGAATGTTTGTGCAACAGGAAATAAGGAAGCAGAAATTAGTTTAAAAGTTAATTTAGATAGCACTAAAAGAGGAGAATACGACAAAGGTAAATTAATAAAAGAATGGACAGAGCCAAGACTAGAATATCAAATTTCAGAAAAAATCAAAGAAACTAAAAACACAAGCAAAGGATTGCTTGGAAGGGATTATGAATTACAAATAAATAAAGAAGACAACAATGTTTATGTACAAAAGATAAATGAGCAAATGTCAATAACGGAGGATTAAATGTTAGAAAAAGACTTTCAAAATGATGTAATTAAATTTCTAAAACAACACAACATTTACTATATAAAAGTATGGGGCGGAGGATTTCAAAGAGCACGGCATACCAGATTTAATAATCTGCTTAAAAGGAAAATTTCTAGCAATAGAATTAAAAAACGAAACACGGAAAACCAACATCACTCCAATTATACAACATAGAACAAATAAAAAAATCTGGAGGACAAGCATACATATTAAAACCAGAGAATTTTGAAAAATGGAAGGAGGAAATACATGTACAGCTACAGTAGAGTATCAACTTATTCTAATTGTCCTAGACAATATAAGTATCGATATGTAGATAAGTTAAAAATATATGATGATTTTGAAGCAGACAATGCATTAATAGTTGGAACAACAATACATTTACGGAATAGAACAAGGATTAAACGTGGCAATGATGTATTACAAACAACAATTTCCTAGAATTACAGATAAGCATATAGAAGAAATAATGAAATTAGAATATTGGATTCCAATTGTTAGAGAACAATTACAAAATTTACGGCAACAACTTTACGTATGAATATGAAATAAAAAATGACGAATATGTAGGATATGTAGATTTAATTATACACAATAACGATGGGACAGTAGATGTAATAGATTTTAAATATTCTAATAATGTTGATAACTATATAAAATCTAAACAAGTGCACTTATATAAATATTATCTACAAAAATTAGGGTTTAAAGTTAGAAATTTAGGATATTTATTTATTCCTAAAACATCCATAAGAATGAAAAAAATAGAAGATACATATCAGTTTAGAAAAAGATTACAAGAGACTTTAAAAGGACAAAAACTAAAGTTGGTAAAAGTAGATTATGACGAAAACAAAGTAAAAGAGTTTTTCGAAGAAATAAAAATATTAGAGCAAGATAATATTTACGATAAAAACGAAACAAAATTATGCGATTGGTGTGATTACAAGGAATATTGCCAATCAAACAAAAAAATAAATTATATGATTAGGGAGGATTAAAAAATGTTACCAGAAAACAAAAAAAGAGATGTACAGACATCTAAAAAAGTAAAATTATATTTATATGGAAGTCCAATGTCAGGAAAGACAACATTTGCAAACGGATTTCCAGACCCGCTAATGTTAAATACAGATGGAAATATACAATATGTAGATGCTCCATTCATTGCAATAAAGGACCAAATATCAATGGATGGAAGAATTAAGAAAATAAAATATGCATGGGAAATATTTAAAGAAACAGTAGACGAAATCATTGCAGGAGGACATCAATACAAAACAATAGTAATTGATTTAATTGAAGATGTATATGAAGCATGTAGAGTTTATATGTATAACAAATTGGAAATAGAACACGAGTCAGATGCAGGATACGGCAAAGGATATGACATGATTAAAACAGAATTTTTAACAACAATAAAAAGAATTTTGAATAGTGATTACAATATTATTTTATTAAGTCATGACAAAATAGAAGAAGTAAAATTCAAAAATGGTACAAGTATTACAAGCTATACAGTAAACTTGCAAGAAAAAATAGCAAAAAAATTAGCTGGAATGGTAGATATAACTGCAAGAATAGTACAAGATAATGACAATAAAAGATTTATTGATTTTACATACAATGACTATGTTTTCGGTGGAAATAGAATAGGATTACAACAAACAAGAATACCACTTGATATAGAAGATTTTAAAAAGGAATTTGTAAAAGGAGGAAATAAATAATGGGAGTAAATTGGGAAGAATTTGATAAAGATGTTGATATTGAAAATTTAGAAAAAGATGTAGAGGAAGCCTCAACAAGAGAATTTAGTGGAGAAGATGTACCTTTTGGAAAATATGAGGTGAAAATTACGAAGTTAGAATTAGTAAAATCTAAAAAAGGTGATCCAATGTTGTCAGTATGGTTTGAAATAATTAATGGAAATAATAAAGGAAGATTAATTTTTATGAATCAAGTAGTATTGCAAGGATTTCAAATACATACAGCAAATGAATTTTTAAGAAGTTTGCAAACAGATGAAAATGTAGAATTTAAAGGTTATGCAACTTATAACATTTTAATACTAAATATATATGAAAAAATAGTAAACAATGAATATGAATTAGATTACGAAGAAAACAAAAAAGGATATAAAACATTTAAAATTCTACAAAAATACAATACAAATAGTAGTGAAGAAACTTCTTCTGAAGAAGTAAAAAGTGAATTAGGCTGGTAGTAAAAGAGGCAACATAGTTTAATAAATTGTGTTGCCTCATATTTCTAAAGAGGAAGCAGGTGAAAAAATGAATTACGAAAAATTCTATATGCAATATATAAAACAAACTAAGATAGAAAATGGAAATATAAACGGTTTGTGTCCATTTCACGATGACCATAATTCTAGTTTTGGAGCAGACTTAAAAACAGGACAATATAATTGTTTTGCATGTGGAGCAAAGGGGAATGCAGTAACATTTCTAGCAAACATAGAAAATATAGACACAAAGGAAGCATGGAAAAAATTAAATGATATAGAGCCAGTTATATATACAGTAACAGAATATGCAAGGGAAAAACATCTACCAATAGAATTTTTAACATCATTAGGTTTATCAAATGGAAATAAAAACGTAATGATACCATACTACGATACGAATAAACACATATTAGCAACAAGATATAGAAATCACCCAACGAATCCACAACGATTTTGTTGGAAAAAAGGTTCTAAAACAATACTGTATGGGTTATGGAGGTTAAAGGATTATCTGAATGACTATATTGTACTAGTTGAGGGTGAATCTGATGCTCAAACGCTATGGTACAACGGAGTACAAGCATTGGGCATACCAGGAGCTAAGAACTTTAAAGAAGAATATACAGAAATATTAGAAAGATTTAAAACTATATACATACAACACGAAGAAGACCAACGGTGGAGAAACATTTGTAGGAACAATATTAAGATACATAGACAATAATAAATGCAAAGTTATATCTTGTAAAAAGTTTGGCTGTAAAGATGTATCACAATTACATATAAAAAACAAATTCAATGTAGATGAATATTTAAAAGCAGAAAAAGAAATGCAATTTAATAAAATGGCATTCTATGATGATAATAAATTTTTACATGATGCATTTGGAGATTATTTAATTAATAAATACAACATCATAAAAATAGAAAAAAGACTTTACATGTATAAAGATGGTACTTATATTTCATGCGAGGATGCTCTAGGAACATTAATAGTTAATTTAATACCTAATTTATCGATGAACAAAAAAAGAGAGGTAAAAGACTATATTAAGGATAAATGCAAGGATGTTGAAGAAGCAAAAGAACAATATATATGTTTGAAAAATGGAATATTAGATATGAAAACATTACAGCTAAAAGCACATACTCCAGAAGTAATAACAAGAAATAAGATAGATATAAATTACTATGAGCAAACTAAAAACGAAGAAATAGATACAATAATAAATAATTTAGCAGTAAACGACCAAGAAGTAGTTACATTACTGTACGAAATGATAGGATATTGCCTATATAGAGGAATGCCATTTCAAAAGGTATTTATTCTAGTAGGAAATGGAGCAAATGGAAAATCAACATTGTTAAACATGATAACAAAACTTCTAGGTGAAATAAACGTATCTCATGTAGATTTAAAAGAAATTGCAGGAAACAGATTTGGAAAATCAGAATTGTATGGGAAATTGGCAAATATAGCAGATGACTGTAGTTCAAGTTATTTAGAGGATACATCAGTAATGAAACGTATTACAGGAGAAAGTTATACAAGTATAGAATTTAAAAATCAAAATAGTTTTAGTGCCAAAATAAATACAAAGATGATATTAAGTTACAACACAATACCTAGAATGAATGATACCACAGATGGACTAACACGTAGATTAGTAATAATACCACTAAATGCAGTATTCAAAAAAGGAAATTCAAACTATGACCCATTTATAAGTGAAAAATTAAAAAAGACAGAGAACTTAGAATATGTTTTATATAAAGCAGTAAAAGCAATAAATAGAGTATTAATAGAAAAAGAATTTACAGTACCAAAACAAGTAAAAGACCAAACAGATGAATACATACGTGAAAATAATCCAGTGGCAAATTTTTTATTTGAACTATATGAAGATGAAGAAATATCAGATATTTCATGTAATGAATTATATACAGCATTTGATGTGTGGCGAAAAGAAAATGGATTTAAAGGAGAAATGAGTGTAACAAGATTTGGCAAAGAAATGAAAAAATTAGGATATGAGCGAAGACAAAAATCAAATGGAAAAAGATATTATATGAAACAAGACAATTTTGAACAATTGTCACTAACTTAAAACTGACTTGTAACCCACTTTATAACTAATTATTTCCTTACTCTTTCTATATTATAACTTACTATAACTGACTTATTATTAT
>CAQOYX010000076.1 GCA_948852375.1 uncultured Clostridia bacterium | reverse complement strand
TGTTCTTTTAATATCTGTTTTATATTCAAATAATATTCATCTTTTACAATATATTTTAAATACATAAAAATCCTTGCCTTATCTAAAAAATATCTTTAAAGAACTCCTAAAAAATTAAGAGTTCTTTACAATAAATTATTCCCATTCAATAGTTGCGGGAGGTTTTCCTGTTATATCATATACAACACGGTTAACATATGAAACTTCATTTACAATTCTTGCTGAAACTTTCTCTAAAATTTCATAAGGAATTTTACTCCATACAGCTGTCATAAAATCCGATGTTGTTACAGCACGAAGTGCTATTGTATAATCATATGTTCTATCATCACCCATAACACCAACACTTCTTAAATTAGTTAATACTGCAAAATACTGGTTAATTTCTTTATCTAATCCTGCGTTTTTAATTTCTTCTCTAAAAATAGCATCTGCATCTTTTAAAATAGTTAATTTAGCATCTGTAATATCCCCAATTACTCTTATTGCAAGCCCAGGCCCTGGGAAAGGTTGGCGATATACTAAGTTTTGTGGAATTCCTAATTCTAATCCAGTTTTACGAACTTCGTCTTTAAATAGATCTCTTAATGGTTCAACAATTTCTCTAAAATTAACATAGTCTGGAAGTCCACCAACATTGTGATGACTTTTTATTGTTGTTCCTTTTCCTAAGCCACTTTCTATAACATCAGGATAAATAGTTCCTTGTACTAAATAATCAACTGTTCCAATTTTTTTAGCTTCTTCTTCAAATACGCGAATAAACTCTTCACCAATAATTTTTCTTTTTGTTTCTGGATCTGTAACTCCTGAAAGTTTTTGCAAGAAGCGGTCTTTTGCATTAACACGAATAAGATTTATATCAAATTGTGTTTTAAATATTTCTTCAACTTCATCTCCTTCATTTTTACGAAGAAGACCATGGTCAACAAAAATACAAGTTAAATTCTTTCCAATTGCTTTATGAACAAGTACTGCTGCAACAGAAGAATCTACACCACCAGATAAAGCACATAAGGCTTTTTTATCTCCAATTTTTTCTTTTAAAGATTTAATAGTTTCTTCTACAAAAGAAGACATTTTCCAATCTCCGAGAACATTCACAAACATTAAATAAGAAGTTTTTAATAATATTTGTACCATTTACAGTATTATTAACCTCAGGATGGAATTGAATACCATAAAAGTTTTTTTCGGCATTTTCCATAGCTGCTGTAGGGCAAGAGATAGTTTTTCCTATTACTTTAAATCCTTCTGGAACTTGCGATACAAAATCAGTATGGCTCATTAAACAATTATTTACATCACTAAATCCTTCAAATAACAAAGAAGAATTATCGATAGTAACAGGTAAAACACCATATTCACGTTTATCTGCTCTTGTAACAACGCCTCCCAAAATATGAGTCATAAGTTGCATACCATAGCAAATTCCTAAAATAGGAATACCAAGTTCAAAAATTTTAGGGTCACACATTTTAGCATCATCCACATAAACACTAGATGGACCACCTGTAAAAATAATACCCTTAGGATTTTTTTCTTTAATTTTTTCTACTGAAATATCATAAGGCACAATTTCCGAATACACATTGCACTCTCTAACACGTCTTGCAATTAACTGATTATATTGACCAAAAAAGTCTAAAATTAAAATAGTTTCATTATCTTTCAAAATATTAACCTCCTAAACAACAAATTTATATATATTTTAGCATGATTTTTCAAAAAAGTACACTATTTCAAGACATATTTATGACTTTTATATTGCAAAAGTAGAAAAGATAAAGATCGAAAACATCATTTTACAAGAAAGCGAAGTTGAAAATGCAAAAGTAGTGAACAAAGAAGAATTTAAATATATGCTAGAAAATGAAGCCATGGTAGATAGAAAACCAATTTATGAGTATTTATTAAAATGCTTGTCTAATGTATGATATACTTGCATAAAAATAACCAATTTATATTTACAATTAACATAAACTTGTGTTATAATATTTTTGTAAACTTAATTCAGTCTTCTTTGCGTGACAGTAAATTTGAGCAGGAGACAACAATTTTAAAGGAGGAAAATTTTATATGAAAGTGGATTTAAAAGTTCTTAAAGCAACAAACGACCTGTTTTTACGTCTTTGCAATTTGCGGAGATGGACGTCCTTTGTAAGTGAGGACAAATACAATGAGCTTGCAAAGCAAGGGTTAAACAACATTGTAACATATATACTTGCTGTGTATTCGGAAAAAAGTGGCAGAACTGTACATTGGGAAAGATTTCCTAAAATTGCACTTTACCGTGCTTTCCAGAAAGCATATGTGTATTTTGACACTCCAGAACACATCCTTAACGAGATTTGTTGTATTGGAAACATTTCTAAGAGTGTATTTTATGATGTTACAAAAGAAATCATTGTAGAAAATACAAACAAGGAATTTGCGGAATTTCTTTATGAAGGAATTGGAACAGATGAACTAAAAATTTATAGAGCCGCAATAAAAATTGCTACCTATATTGAACTCATGGAAAACAGAAATAAGATTGATCCTGTAGAATTTGGTGTTAAAACTCAGCAGATAAGTGAATCTTTAGAAGAATTTAAAAATATGCCAGGTGTTTCTGAAATTTCTAACCCTAAGGGTTCAATCTTTCAGGCACTTGAAAAAATTTCTACTTTAAGGAACAAAAACAGATGGTCTGTACAAACCTACTTAGTAGAATGTCCAGTATTAGGGCATTTGTTTGATACAGCAATGTTTGCATATTTTATGTCTTTAGAAGAAAATCATGAAGACGAGATTCTTGCTTCAAAAATGTTCTTTATGGGCATTTTCCATGATGTAGCAGAAACTTGGACTACAGATATACCATCACCTATAAAGGACAGAATTCCTAGTTTTAGGGCAGCAACTGAAGAATATGAAAGAAGAATGTTAATACAGGAATTATACAATGTTGTTCCAAAATTTCTTGCAACAAAACTACAAGAAGCAATGTTTGAGGATGAAACAAATGTAGAATTTAAAAGACTGATAAAGGGAGCAGATTACTTGTCGGCGGACAGCGAATGTTGGAGACAATATATCGCAGGGTGCAGAGATAAGTATTTTTTAGAAGCAATGAATAAAAGATTAGAAAAAATTAATTTAGGAGAAGTGCTATTAACACCTGCTTGTAAGGAACTTTACAATTATTTTGTTGAATATGCTGAAAAATTAAATCTATGACATGTAAAAATTAGGGGAATGTAGCAATATGTTCCCCTTAAACAATTATATAAACAAATTTTGAACCATGTAGCAAAATTTACATAATTTCATAATATATTATAAGAAAACAAAAGAGAGGAGGCGTAAACATTTTGAAATTAGATGGTAAAAAGGTCGGTTTTGCTATGACTGGTTCTTTTTGTACATTTAAAAGCACCATTCCTAAAATAAAAGAAATCATTAAAGAGGGAGCAGAGGTTATACCAATTATGTCTTTTAATGCTTACAATTTAGATACAAAATTTGGTAAAGCTAAAGATTTTATTCAGGAAATAGAAGAAATAACAGGCAAAAAAATTATTCATACAATTCCAGATGCAGAACCAATTCGGACCTAAGAAAATGACTGATATTATGATAATTGCACCATGTACAGGAAATACTATTGCAAAATTAGTAAATGGAATAACAGATACTCCGGTTACAATGGCTGCAAAATCACATTTAAGAAATAATAATGCATTAGTAATTGCTGTATCTACAAATGATGCACTAAGCGGTAATGCGTGTAATATAGGAACTCTATTAAATAGAAACAATTATTTTTTTGTTCCACTAAGACAAGATAATCCAATAACAAAACCACGTTCATTAGTATTTGATACTGAATACATTATAAAAACATTAGAATGTGCACTAGATAAAGAACAAATCCAACCAATTCTATTGTGAATATAAAGTCCGCAACAGCCTTATAGCTTGCGGATTTTTCTAACTCGAAAGCAAAAAGCAAACATTTTTTCACTTTTTTAAAAAAACTATTGACAAAGAACTTTTGTTCTATTATAATATAACTATAAACAAAATAAATGTTCGTAAAGATGTTTAGAAATATTAATAGAATAAATAATTAGGAGGAAAGTGAAATGAAAATAGTGAATGTATCAAAATTTGTTAAAAGTATTTTAATTATATTTGGAATAATTATATGTATTAGTTTATGGATAGGAGGTAGAAGTTTTTCACATACTGATACTAATTATAAAACAGTTTATGTATCAAATGGAGATACCTTATGGAGTATTGCTAAAGAAGAAAAAAATAGCAATTTATATTATGAAAATAAGGATATAAGATATATTGTTAATAAAATAAAAGAAGTGAATAAATTAGCTAATAGTGATTTATCTGTAGGTCAACAATTAATTGTACCTAACATATAAATATATAAAATTTATTTAGGGGATTGTAGGGCTGGTCGCATGGAAACACATGCGACCTAAATTATAATTATATAGGATATAAAAAAGAAATTTTAATCACAAAAAGTTTTAGATAATGGATAAAAAGTTACTTTATAAATTAGCCAATGGGTTACTTTCAACAGCATTACGAACTCTTTCATTCTCAACATGTGTATATATTTCAGTAGTAGAAATACTAGCATGTCCGAGTAATTCCTGTAAAGCACGTATGTCCACATTTCCATATTGATACATAAGAGTTGCAGCTGTATGACGAAGTTTATGAACAGAATATTTATTTGTATCAAGTCCAGCTTTTCTTAGTTCATTTTTTATAATATATTGAACAGTTCTATTACTAATACGTTCACGTCTTTCACTTAAAAATAAGGCATCTTTGGAATTGTAGTTTATTCCTTCTTTTGGACGTATTTGTAAATATTCCGTAATTGCTTTCATACACGCATTATTTAAATATATAGTACGTTCCTTATTACCTTTACCAATAACTGTCATTTTACAATCATCAAACTTAATATCTTTTATATTGATATTAACTAATTCAGAAAGACGCATACCACAATTTAAAAATAAAGTAGTAATAGCATAGTCTCTTTCATTATTTCTATTATCTTCATGACCTGCAACAGATAAAAGTTTTTTACTATCATCTAATGTAAGGTACTTAGGTACACGCTTTTCAATTTTTGGAGTTTCTAAATTTTGTGCAGGATTTATTTCGATTAACCCTGCTTTAGCAGATAAATACTTAAAGAAAATACGTATACTAGATACTTTCCTTGCTCTTGTTGCCGATTTGCTTCGTAGTTCAGTTGCAAGATATGATATAAAAGCATGAATGTCATCTAAAGTAATTTTCTTTATTATATCTAAATCAACATCTTTTATTATAATTTTAGAAAAATCTGTTTCATTTGTAAGTCCATAGCGTATCTTAATATACTTTAAGAAAGTAGCTAAATCATAATTATATTCTTTTATTGAATTAGGTGATTTATTAAGTATAGTTATACTATAATCTAAAAATGAATTTAAATAATCTGGATTATCATCTCTATTAATCATAAACTTACCTCCTAATATTGTGATTTTCTATATACAAAATATTATATATCAAAAGAAAAAAATTTTATACAGTGTTAAATAAAAAAATATAAAAATTAAGAACTTATACTGCAACAAATATGCTTAATATATGTGGTTTACTAAAATTGCAAAAAAAGTGACGAAGTGACGCACAAAAATCAATTTTAAGCCGTTTTTAAAAATTAGACATATAGTTTGTTGTCTATAAAATCAAGCAAAATATTGAAATATAAGGATTTAGGAAATTTTAATAAAATAATCTAACCAGGAATAATCAAAAATAATGAAGCTCTAAAATCGATTTTAAGTTTTTTTAGTTACTGTTTGCGAATAATGAGCAATTACAGTAACTTAATGCGAAGCGTTAGTGTAGAAGTTGTTAGAATAATAAGCCGAAGCAGGATAATGGCAAGGAATAACAAGATTTATATAGTTTTATTTTTATTCCTATTCTACATTAGACAAAACTTTTCTTTTGTGCAATGTTATATTTTTATAAAATATAAAGATACTGCATATCTCCCATGTATATATGAAATTAATAGTTAAGTTAAGCTGAAAATATACTTTAATTTTTTACATTTCTTAAACTAACAATATTAATATCATATATGAACAAAACTTGTCAATAGATTTTTAAAAAAATTTTAAAAATCTATTATGCAATATTTTGCAAATTATTAGCTAGTCCTTTATATATAGCATTTGAGGTATTTTTATATTCTGCATTTTTAGAATACTGACTAAGAATTTGATGATATGTATCACGAACCAATGAAATTCTTAAATTCTCTTCTTTTGTTTCATTTTTGCCTATTCTTGGATAAATAAATTTATATGTATAGCAATAAAATTCTAGACTCCTTAAAATTAAATCTATTTGACAGTTCATCAATTCAATTTCGCTTTTCTCTATATTATTAATATCAAAATCTAATTTCATAACTTCCTCCAATTAAGCAATTTTTTCTTTTATATAATTATTTAAAGGATTTTTATTAACAGCTTCTTTAATCTTATCAGAATTAACATGAGTATATATTTCTGTAGACTTAATACTTGAATGTCCTAAAAATTCTTTTAGCAGTAATATATCAGGTTTATTTTGATACATAATTGTTGCAGCTGTATGCCTTAATGTATGTGTTGTATAACCTTTATACCCTATTCCTGCTAATTCATATGCTTGTGAAGTAATAGCCTCAACAGTATTGGAACATAGTTTTCCTTTACGATAACTTAAAAATAATGGTTCATAAACATCTATAATTTTTTTTTCTTTATTTCTAAAATTAATATAGGTATTTAGCCTATTTACCATGTTATTACTTAAATAACATATTCGTTCCTTATTTCCTTTTCCAATAACCTTAAAACATCTATTACTTAAATTCAAATCACATAATCTTATGTTAATTAATTCACTAACTCTTAAACCGCAATTTAGAAATAATGCAATAATAGTATTATTTCTTATTGGCATTTTAGAATTTTTAATATTAAAAACATCAATTATTTTTTTTGTTTCGTTTAAAGTTAAATACCTAGGTATTGTATCAATACCCTGTAGTGATGGTAGATTTTCAGCTGGATTACACATTCTCATATTCTGACAAAAAGTAAACAACCATTTATAGAAAGCTTTAATAGAACACATCTTTCTTCTTCTTGAATATGCTGTACAATTTCTGTTAACATTAAGATATACTAAAAAAGCTATAATTTCATCATTTGTAATATTACATAAAATTGAACTTGAAAATTCGCTTATTTTAGGTATAAGTTTGCAATATTTTTTTATGAATCTAAAAAATAGTAGTAAATCATAGCGATATTCACTAATTGTTTTTACAGAATATTGCTTAACATTAGATAAATAATATAAAAATTTGTTTAAAATAATAGGATTTTCACTATTAAAAATATTCA
>CAQOYX010000075.1:162-7878 GCA_948852375.1 uncultured Clostridia bacterium | reverse complement strand
TTTCTATATAATTTATTATTATAATTATATAGATTAAAGGTGATTTTATTACATTTCTTATTTATCTCTTAATTCTGATTCATTACTACACTTAAATTAATTTGCCCTTGTGTTCCATCACATGTTATTTTCATTTGATTTATTGATGCTAAAGTTTGCATAAAATCACTTGGTATTTCTTCTAATATATCTGTATTTACTTTAATTCCTATATATTCTGCTTTTTCATTCGACTGGCTAGCATTCATTTTTATTTTTTGACTATCATATGCTGAAACATCAAATACAGCTTCTATAATAGTAGTATCAATACTTGGAGAAAAACTAATTTTTACTCTATTTAATATATCATTTCTTGTTAATTTTTTTCCACTTTTAAATTGAACTGGAATCAATACTGTCTCATTATTTCCTGATTGTGTTAAACTAAATGTAATTGGTTCTGTTATATTTTCGTTTCCTTTTTCAAATTGTTCTAGTGCCTCTGGTTTTACTACTATTTCAATTTCTTCTTTTTGACCATCTACTTCAATTTTTAATTTTATAGGTGTTGTTGTTTGTTTTAGTCCTTTAACATATATAGAAGCTAATTCTTGTATTGAATTACGATCAATCTCATTTCCTTCTTTATTTTGTAATACTATTTCTATATTTTCTGAAGTTTCTGGTGTTATTGTAATTCTATTTGCCTCTACTTCTATAGGATTACTAATTCCATTATGCATAAATAATACTGAAATTGTTGTATTTTCTTTTTCATTAACTTCAATTGATGTATTTGAAACATTTATACTGTCTACTGTTAAATCTCTTACAACAACTGTAAGTGTATTTCCTATAATTGTTTTTCCTGATTCTGTATTTATTGTTGGTGTAATTTTATATGTTCCTTTTTTTGTTGCTTTAAATGTTACTGCACATACTCCATTTACAATATTTCCTCCTGTTATTTTTGCTGTATCATCCATTATAGGTACATTATCTTTATCTTTAGTTATTTTCCAAGTTAATGTATCACTATCAGTTATTTTTTCTTCACATAATCCTCCTTTTACTTTTATTCCAATTTCATCATAACAAGAATAATTAGATTGTGCTTCATCTAGCTGTGCTTCAATAGTTCCTAACTGTTTTTCTTGAATTGCAATATTTAATTCTACATAAGATTTAGTAGTTCCTTCATAAGAAATTTTAATTTTATTTGCCTTCATTAATTTTTCTAAATTTTCTTCTCCTATTTCTTCTAAAATATCTTTTTCAATTCTAATTCCTACGAATTCTATATTAGTTGCATCATTTGGTGCCTTAACTTTTTTGCTATCATATCCTTGTAAACTAAATATATATTTAGTAATGTCATCACTAATACCTGCTACACTAATTTTTATCTTTTCATCTGAAACATCTTTTTGTTTTAATGATATTTTTGGTACATCTGTACTTTTTAAATAAAGTGGAACTAAGGTATGTAATCTTTCACTTACCATATCATCTTGTTCTATTGGTGTTTCTAAATATAATTTAGTTGGATTTACTACTGTTCCTAACTGTAAGGTCTTTGGTGCTTCATCTTGTACTGTTACTGGTATATTCACTACTTCTTTACCATTTATTTCAATTTTTAATGATATATCTTGGTTTGTTTTATTCAATCCTTTTAACCATATATATTTAGTCTCTTGATTTTGTGATGAAGTTATTGAATTACCATCAGCATTTTGTAATACTACTTGTAAATTATCTGTGCTTGATGGTGTTTCTGTTGGTGTAGGTGTTACAATTATATTTGCATTTGCCCCTGTTGTAATTTCATTAATAGTACCATTTTCATAATCATGATAATAATGTACAGATAATTTCTGTGTCTGATTTTTTCTAATTGTAATTTTACTTACACTAACAACTGGATCATTCATAGTTTTTAAAACAATAGAATTTACAGTTGGATCATCTTTAATTTCTAATGTAACAGGTTCTACATCTGCATTTTCTATACTATTTCCTACAACTGGTATAATAGTATATTTTCCTGAGCTTTTAGCTACAAACTTTCCTATAATTTCTCCATTATTTGCTGGTTCTGATTGTACATCTGCAACTGATTTTTCAACTTGATTTCCTTGGCTATCTTTAATATCCCAAGTTACATTTGTAATTGCATTTTCTCCTATATCTACAGTTAATAAATGTTCATCAAAGCAATAATAATTTTCTTTTATTTCTGCTTCTATTTTAATATTTATTTTTTCAACATTTATTATTACATCAATACCTGATACACTAGAATAGGTGTCATCATCTGGTGTATATGTTACTTTAAATGTATTTTCTCCTGCATTTCCAACAGATGTTGTTAATTCATCTTCAAAACTAAATCCTTTTGGTAACTCTATATCTGCTAAAGTTTGTCCATATTTAGCTGTTAGTCCATCTGGTACTGTATAACTTGGTAGTGGCTTTCCTACGGTTATAGACACTTTAATTCCTCTTACTGTCCTATAATTTTTAGTATCATCTGGTGTATATGATACAGTAAATTTATTTGTTCCTGCCTCTCCTACATTAGTTGTTAGTCTATCTTCAAAACTAAATCCTTCTGGTAGTTTTACATCCGCTAAAGTTTGTCCATATTTAGCAGTTAATCCTGTTGGTATTGTATATTTTGGTACTGCTTTTCCTACTATTATTTCTACTTCAATTCCTCTTACTATCTTATATTTATCAGTATCATCTGGTGTATATGTTACACAAAATTTATTTGTTCCTGCATTTCCAACAGATGTTGTTAATACATCTTCAAAACTAAATCCTTTTGGTAATTTTACATCTGCTAAAGTATCTCCATATATTGCTACTAATCCTGTTGGTATTGTATATTCTGGTTCTTCTTTTTCTTCTCCTACTAATATTTTTACTTCAATACCTGTTACAATTTCATAATTTGCAATATCATCTGGTGTATATGTTACTTTAAATATATTTTCTCCTGCATCTCCAACAGATGTTGTTAATTCATCTTCAAAACTAAATCCTTTTGGTAATTTTACATTAACTAAAGTTTGTCCATAACTTGCTGTTAATCCTGTTGGTAATATGTATGATGGTATAGCTTTTTCTACTACAACTTCAACTTCAATACCAGTTACGACTTCATATTTATTAGTATCATCTGGTGTGTATGTTACATTAAATTTATTTGTTCCTACATTTCCTACTTTAGTTATTAATTCATCCTCAAAACTAAATCCTTTTGGTAGTCTTATGTCTTGTAGAGTTTGTCCATATTTAGCTGTTAGTCCAGTTGGTACTACATATGTTGGTTTTTCTTTATCTGGATTTACAGGTTCATCTGGTCTTTTTGATGCTTCTGGTTCATTTAATACAAGTTTTTTTTCAAATCCAACATAAAATCTTAAAATTCTTTGTGCATCAAATACATCTATTTCTCCATCATTATTGTTAATGTTTCCTGCTATTTTATGTATATCTGTTAATGCATATTTTTCCCCATATACAAAATGTCTCATAACACTTTGTGCGTCGAATACATCTACATTTCCATCTTTATTTACATCTCCATAAATTAATACAGTATATGTTTTAGAATCTGTTTGAATTTTATCTCCTGTTACAATTATATCTCCTAGCTCATTTCCATTTTTTATATTAATACCAGCCTTTGCAAATTGTTCTAATACATAAACTTTAGTTATTGTTTGATTAGGAGTATCAAAAATAAATGGTAAAATAGTTAATCCATCACTTTCAAATACATTTTCTAAAATGTTATTAGGATTATGGTTATATGCTTGAATACTTCCCGAACTATTATCTTTTTGCAAATTTTCAGTAATTCCATAAGTTATCCAAAAGATTCCTAAAATAACTGCAATAATCCCTAACAATACCGCCTTTTTTAGTTTTTTCATTTTCTCACCACCTATATCCTTATTAATCTTTTAGTCCGCTAATTCTAATTCTTTGTATAATAGCAATAAGTATTAAAAATCCAATTACTACATATAAAACAATGTTATTTTTGAAAAACTCTATTATCATCGATAATACATCATTATTTTGTTTTTCTTCATTTTCTATTTCTACTGGTGCTACTACTTGTGTTTGTTCTTGTTCTCCTATTAGTGTATATATAGAAAAGTGGTTCGTTGTGAATGTGTAGTATTTTTCTTCTATTTCCTTCTTTTGATTTTTATTTTGTACTACTTCTTTTTTTAAAGTTTGTATTTCGCCTTCTATTAGTTCATACTTTTTACTTTCTTCATCTAAGTAATATACTTCAATACTATCTTCAGTATAATCTTCTGGAATTGGTATACATACAGTTACATATCCATTTGGCTGTACCTTAACATCTTCTTTTAATAAACTAATATCAAAATACAATTTTTCACCAGTTATATATCTTAATATATGGTCTAATGTTTTATAATTCTCAGCATCATCTTTTATTTCTTTTACTTCTAATTTTACACCATCTTCAATTGCTGTTTGTATGTATTTTATCATAATATTATTTTCATCATTTTCTAGTGTTTTTACATTATTGTCATCTAATTTAATTATCTTATTTGGTGCTGGTTCTTGAGTTACTGTTTCCTCTTCTTTTGGTTTTGTATTCGTATTTTTATTAGTATTATTTGTTGTTGGTTTTTTTGTAGTAGTTGTACTTTTTTCTTTTATATTTATAGATACACTAGACTTTCCCATAGATGCTAAAACTCCTGTTTCTGAACCTGCAGATATTTTTAATCCACTTACACTAACACTTGTATTTCCTGTTGCTTTTGCCTTAAACTTAAAAGATACACTTGATAAATCCTCTACTACTGCATCCTCACTGTAATATCCATATCTTTTTGTATCGGGGCTAAATGAACCTCCTCCACTTTTTGAAACATATTCTAATTTACTAGAATCAAAATTTAAACTAAATTGTACTGCTGATACTTTCTGTCCAAATGATACAGTTATAGTTACAGTATCGCCTTTATTTACTGAACTTGATGAAGTTTTAATATTAGCTGATGCAGCATTTACAACTCCGCCAAGCAATGCTATAATCAAAATCATAATCATCGTAATAGTTAATGATTTTTTCATGCTTTTTCCTCCCTTAAAAATAAACTCATAATTTAATTATACTATATTTCAGCCCTATTTGTAAACATAATTTGTTACTTTTTCACTTTTTTCTATTATTAAAGTTACATTTATTAGTATAAATAAAGTTTTTTTATACTTATTTTATAATTTTGTATTACTATTAATGTTATCTTCTTCATCTCCTGCTGGCAATACAATTTGCGTTTGGTTTAAATCATTTGACATTACAGATGTTCCACTATTTACATTTTGATTATTGTTTTGTTCTGTTTTATTATTTATTAAAGCAATCCCTGTTATTATTACGGAAATAATAACTACAGCCAAAATCATACATAAAATAATTCTCATCTTTTCGTTTCCTTTTTCCATTTTTTCTTTCTCCTTTGCTTATAATATCACACTTATATTATATCTATATATTTTTATTCTGTCAACAAATTTTTGCACAAAAAATAGCAATTTAACTTAAATATTACATCTTTGTAATATTTAAGTTAAATTGCTGTAATATAAGGGTATTTCTTAGGGAATTACGCATTTTCAGTGTCTTATTTAGGTGAAAACTTATATATAATGGTAAAATCTTATTTTATTTATTAATAATTATAAACTTTATAGTTACAGAATTTCCATTATAATCTTCTGCATATAATCTATAAACACCACTTTCAGTAACAGTATATTTTTTTCCTTTATCTGTTAATTTTTCTTTCAAATCAATTGTCTCTCCATTTTCACGTGCTAAAGTAGCCATTTTAACATCAGTTGGATCATCAAATTCTATATCTCTTCCGAGTTTTATATACTTCTTGATCAACGCCTATTATTTTTGGTGGTTGTGTATCTATAATAAATGCTCTCTTAGTTGATGTTCCATCTTCTCCCTCCACTATTATTGTATAAGTACCATCTTTTAGTTCTTCTCCATTATACGCAGTATATGTTTGGTTATCTTTACTAATCTTTGCTGTTCCTTTACTATATAAAACTATTATTGATTTATTATATATTTGTCCATCATTTATATTTATCTTCCTTCCCTCATCTTCATCATAATAACTAATAATAGCATCATACTCTGTCCCTTTATTGGAACTAATAGTATTATTCTCTTTAGTTTCTCTATTACCAATAAACTTTTTTCCTAATATAATTGTTGCAAATAAAACCACAATCAAAAGTATAAATATAAATATTTTTCCACCTATATTTTCCTTTTTCTTTGCTCTTTTTCCTTTACCCATTTTTAACTTTCATTCCTTCCTTTAAGGCATAAATTTCAACTAAAAATATTTTTCCTTAAAATTTTTCTATCCTTTATCATATTTTTTATTATACCCATATATTTTCACTCTGTCAATAAATTTTATACATAAGAAACAGATTATACTAAAAGTATAATCTGTTTATCAATAGTTTATTTTTTTATTTTGAATGTAACAGTAGTTTCATTACCTGCTATATCAGTTAATTTTAATTTACATGTGTATGTGCCATTGCCATTTTCAGTTTTTACTTCATATTCTACTGTTCCTTCACTTGCTGATGTTTTTATTGTAACTGGTTCAATAGTTGCAAATAGTTTTGTTACTTCTAACACTGCTTTATCAATATCAGAACCTAATATAAGTTTTGGATTTATTGTATATGGTGATACTGGATCATCTTCAACCCCAAGTTCGCTTATATCTACTACTGTATCAATAATAAATGTTTTTACAGTATATCTTCCATCTGCTGCTACTACTTTAATTGTATATTCACCATCTTGTGTTAATGTTGCACATAATAATTCTCCATCTTGTTTAAATATTGATGCATCCATTTTTTCTGTTCCCTTGTATAATGTTATTTCTCCAGCAGTACAATAAACTTTTAATCCAACATTACTATCATTGTTAGCATCATGAGTATCATTATAATTATAATATTTTTTATCAATTGTTACCTTTCTGTTGTCAGCATAGTTTAAGTAAGAAATTGTTGGATCCTTGTCTTCATTATGCTCTATAACGTTTACAGTAATTGTAAATGTTGTTGTATTATTAGAAGAATCTGTTGCTGTATATAGTATTGTAAATGTTCCTGAATTAGCTGTACTAATTTGTCCGTTTGGATATGTTATAGTTGGTGTAATATTTCCGTCTATATTATCTGTTACTGTTACAGCTGCTGTTGCATCAAAATCATATTTGTCTCCTACATAGTATAGTATTTCTGATTTATATCCGTTGTTTAGTGTAATTACTGGTGCTACGTTGTCTTTTGGTTTTTCTTTTACATATGTGAATGTTACTACATTGTCATATGCTGTTATTTCTACATTTTGTTTGTCTGGTGTTACATATCCTGCTATGTCTTGTGCTGTTACTTCTACTACATCTTTAAATGTTTGTCCATTTACTGTTATGTCGTCTGCTATTGTGTTTCCTTCGCTGTCTTTATGTTTTACTACATAGCTTAGGTCTGTTCTTTCTACATATGTGAATGTTACTACATTGTCATATGCTGTTATTTCTACATTTTGTTTTACTGGTGTTACATATCCTGCTATGTCTTGTGCTGTTACTTCTACTACATCTTTAAATG
>CAQOYX010000075.1:0-64 GCA_948852375.1 uncultured Clostridia bacterium | reverse complement strand
CTACATATGTGAATGTTACTACATTGTCATATGCTGTTATTTCTACATTTTGTTTGTCTGGTGT
>CAQOYX010000074.1 GCA_948852375.1 uncultured Clostridia bacterium | reverse complement strand
AATATTCTAAGAGAAGTTAATTTATTTTATATATCTATTGAAAAAAGAAATTAAATCATTTATAATACAGATATGACCGTAAAAAAATTACGGAAAAGGAAACATTAACTTCAAACAAATGGAATTATTTTGCTAAACTTTTATTTAAGTAGGAAAGGAATGAAAATTAATAATGTTAAAAAGATTTGAAGTACAAGGATATAAGAATTTTAAAGACAGATTTGTTTTAGACTTTTCAGATGTTAGAGATTATCAATTTAACACAGAATGCATAAAAAATAACTTAATAAATCATAGTATGATTTATGGAAAAAATGCAGTAGGAAAAACAAATTTTGGAAGAGCAATTTTTGATATCAGGTCTAACTTTCAAAGAACAATGCGTGAACCAATAGAAGATACATATATTAATGCAGATACAAATTTAGACTATGCAGAATTTAAATATGTATTTCAGTTTAATGAAGATGAAGTTGTATATGAATACAAGAAAAAAAGTGAATGTGTATTTAAAGATGAGAGAGTAACAATTAATGGAGAATTAGTTTTTTATAGGGATTATAATAAAAACAAAAATGAAATAAATAATCTAAAAATTATAGGAACAGAAACTTTAAATTGGCAATTATTTGATGCTGATGATGAAATAAGCATACTAAGTTATTTAATTAACAATATTCCAATATCTCAAGATAATATTTTAGCAAAATTATATAAATTCATTAAGGGAATGACTTTATTTAGAAGTGAACATAATTTACCTATAGGAAGTTTTTACATACAAGATTTTATAAGAAACAATGAAGTGGAAGAATTAGAAAAATTCTTAAATTCTTTTGGAATAAATGAGAAATTAAAAGTAAAAGCTAATCCAACAGGAGAAAAAGAATTGTATTTTGCACATAACCGTCCAATAAGTTTTTGGAGGAATGTATCTAGTGGAACAAAGTCACTTGTAAGACTATATCGTTGGTATAAAAGATTAGAAACAGCAACATTTTTATATATGGATGAATTTGATGCTTTTTATCATTATGAACTATCAGAAGATGTAATGAAGATGATAAAAAAGCTTGAAAATTGCCAAACAGTTACAACATCACATAATACAAATCTATTTAGTAACCAAATTATGCGACCAGATTGTTTATTTATATTAACTAAGGAAAATATTGTTGCAGTTGCAAATGCTACAGATAGAGAGTTAAGAGAGGGACACAATCTAGAAAAGTTATATAAAAGTGGTGAATTTGATGTCGAATAAAAAGAAAATATTATTAATAACAGAAGGAGAAAAAGGAGAAGTAAATTTATTTAATAAGCTGTTTGAAGAATATGATTTGTCAATAGAACGAGAGATATTTTGCTATAATACTAATATTTATGAATTATATAGAAGAATGTTTCAAGGAAATGAAAACGAAATTGATGATTTAGATTTAATAAATGTATTAAAACAAAAAGAGCCAGATAATCAAGTTCTAAAAGAAAAATATACTGACATAATATTAATCTTTGATTATGATCCACAAGATGGATTATTTTCAAAAGAAAAAATAGAATTAATGCAAAATTATTTTTCAGAAAGTACTGATAATGGTAAGTTATATATAAACTATCCAATGCTAGAAGCATATAAACATTTTAAAAATTATCCAGATGAAGAATATAAATATAGAAAAGTTTTATTAAATGAATTAAAGGATAGAAGTTATAAACAAATAGTAGATAATGAAGCTAAATTAACAGGACTTAGTAAATTTAAAAAAGAAATATTTAATCAAATAATAAAGCAAAATATTCAAAAAGAAAATTATTTATTGGGAAATGATTATGAAATAGATGATTTAAAAACTATGTATTTTAGTATATTGCCAGATGAAATATTAGCTATTCAAAATAAAGCATTAGAACAAAGACAAGAAGTAAATGTATTAAGTACATGTTTGTTTTTTATATGTGATTATAAATTTGATTTGATTTTAAGTTAGCAGAAAATAATATGCAACCTAAATATAGAAAAAATCTTGCCAAAAAAAGTAATTAGTGTTATAGTACTATAAAGAAATTAATTTTAGGAGGCCTAAGTAATGGGATTATTTAAAACATATAGTGAAAAAGAAGTAAAAAGGGTAATGCCAATTATAAAAAAAATAAATGATTTAGAGGAAGAAATTTCTAAATTATCAGATGAGAAATTGAAAGGAAAAACAGTAGAATTTAAAGAAAAACTAGAAAACGGAAAAACTTTAGATGATATATTACCAGAAGCTTTTGCAGTAGTTAGAGAAGCATCAAAAAGAGTTTTAGGAATGAGACATTTTGATGTTCAATTAATAGGTGGAATTATATTACATCAAGGTAGGATTGCAGAAATGAAAACAGGTGAAGGTAAAACATTAGTTGCAACATTACCAGTATATTTAAATGCACTTACAGGAAAAGGTGTACATGTTATTACAGTTAACGATTACCTAGCAAAACGTGATAGTGAATGGATGGGAAAATTATATAGATTTTTAGGATTAACAGTAGGACTTGCAATTCAAGGGATGGATCCAAGTGCAAAAAGAAGAGCATATAATGCAGATGTTACATATGGTACAAACAATGAATTTGGATTTGATTATTTAAGAGATAATATGGTTATTTACAAAGAACAAGCTGTACAAAGAGAACTAAATTATGCAATAGTAGACGAAATTGATAGTATTTTAATAGATGAAGCACGTACACCACTTATTATTTCAGGACATGCCAACCAATCTTCAGACCTTTATAAAAAAGCAAATGATTTTGTAAAAAGATTAACTACAAAAGTAATTGTAGAAGAAGACATAAAAGATGAGGCACAATTAGAAGATAATGAAAAATATGATTATATAGTAGACTTAAAAGCAAAATCTGCATCTCTTACAGGAAAAGGAATAAAAAGAGCAGAAGAATTCTTTAAATTAGATAATTTTAACGATTTAGATAATTCTGATATAGTACACCATGTAAACCAAGCATTACGTGCACATGGGGTTATGAAAAAAGACATAGACTACATGGTAAAAGATGGAGAAGTTTTAATAGTAGATGAATTCACAGGAAGAATAATGTATGGAAGAAGATACAATAATGGTTTACATCAAGCAATAGAAGCAAAAGAAGGAGTTAAAATTGCAGATGAATCAAAAACACTTGCAACAATAACATTCCAAAATTACTTTAGAATGTATGAAAAACTATCTGGTATGACGGGTACAGCAATGACAGAAGAAGCAGAATTTAGAGAAATATATAACTTAGATGTTATTTCTATACCAACAAACAAACCAATGGTAAGAAATGACCAAAATGATGTTATATACAAAAACGAAAATGCAAAATATAGAGCAATAGTAAAAAGTGTAAAAGAAGCGAATGAAAAAGGTCAACCAGTATTAGTTGGTACTGTATCAATTGAAAAATCTGAAAAATTAAGTAAGATATTAAAACAAGAAGGAATAAAACATAATGTATTGAATGCAAAATATCACGAGCAAGAAGCTGAAATTATAGCACAAGCAGGTAAATTTGGAGCAGTTACAATTGCAACAAATATGGCAGGACGTGGTACAGATATTATGCTTGGTGGTAATAGTGAATACTTAGCTCGTCAAGAAATGAGAAAGTTAAAATACACAGAAGAACAAATAGAAGAGGCTATGGCATTTAATGAAACAGACGATAAAGTTATACTTGATGCAAGAGCTAAATTTAGAGAATTAGTTAAAAAATATGATGAAGAAATAAAAGATGAAAAGGAAAAAGTTATTGTTGCTGGTGGTTTAAAGATTATTGGTACAGAAAGACACGAATCAAGAAGAATTGATAACCAGTTACGTGGACGTAGTGGACGTCAAGGAGATATAGGTGAATCTAAATTCTATATAGGACTTGATGATGACTTAATGAAAATATTTGGTGGAGATATGATAACAAGTGTATATAACACACTTGGAGCAGATGAAGACATGCAGATTGAATCTAAAATAATTTCAGGAGCAGTTGAAAAGGCACAAAAAAGAGTAGAGGGTAAAAACTTTAGTATTCGTAAACATGTATTACAATATGATGATGTTATGAATACACAAAGAGAATTAATATATAAACAAAGAAAACAAGTTCTTGATGGAGAAAATTTAAAAGAAAGTATAAAGAATATGATTGCAAGTGTAGTAGAAGACCTTGTAAACTTATATTCACAAGAAGAAATAGTAAACTATGATGCACTAAAAGAAGAAATAAAAACAACATTTGGACTAGAAACAATAGAAACAGTACAAGATAAAAAACTAGATGAAACCAAATTACAAGAAGAACTACTTTCAAAAGCACTTGAAAAATATGAACAAAAAGAAATAGAAGTTGGAGAGCAAGAATTAAGAGAACTTGAAAGAGTTGTTATGCTAAAAGTAGTAGATCAAAAATGGATGGATCATATAGATGCAATGGATGAACTAAAAGATGGTATAGGACTTCGTGCATATGGACAAAAAGATCCAGTTGTTCAATATAGAATAGAAGGAACAGATATGTTTGATGAAATGATATATTCAATAAAACATGATGTGGTAAAAATACTACTAAACATAAGTAAACAACAAGAAATAAGAAGAACAGAAACTGCAAGAATTACAAATACATCACTGGATAATATAAATGATGTAGATGGACAAAGAAGGGTACCAGTAACAGTAGTAAATGAAGGAGAAACAATAGGAAGAAATGACCCATGCCCTTGTGGGAGTGGTAAGAAGTATAAGAATTGTTGCGGAAAGTAGCCTACTACAGGGGTTTGCAGGTAGGAGTGAAAATGCAAAAGTCATCATTTTGTAATCCTAAAATTCAACTTGCTGACAGTTTTTAGATAGAGTATAAAAATAAATTGACAAAATTAGAGGTAAATATGATAAAAAATATAATTTTCGATTTGGGTAATGTAATTGTGCAAAATCCAAATATAGATACAGTAAAGGAATTTTTTAAAGAAGAAAAAGATGCTATAAATTTTCATGAATATATTTTCAGTCAGAATTTTGGAAACTAATGGACTTAGGAAAAATGAATAACTTAGAAATAGCCAATACTATAAAAGAAGAAAAAGTTGTGTATGTAACAAATTATGATGAAGTTGAAAAATTTATGCTAAATTGGTTTACTAAATGTAATGTAAATTTTAAAACAATGGAAATAGGAAAGAGGTTAAAACAAAAAGGTTATAACATATATATTTTGTTAAATATGTCAAAAGCTACTTTTAAATATTTTTCTAAAAAATATGAATTTTTTACTATGGTAGATGGAGCAATTGTGTCTGCATATGAAGGGATAAAAAAACCAGATTCAAAAATATTTGAATTACTATTGAAGAGGTATTCTTTAAATTCCGAAGAATGTTTACTAATTGATGATGACGATACTAATAAAACCTTAGAAGTTGCAAATTCAATTGGAATAAATGGAAGAAGAGTTAATTCTAATGATTCAGATGATGTAATAGAACTATTAAAAGAAAACAATATAATGATTTAAAGTATAATAAATTTTCTTGAAATTATTGACATAATGAATAAAAAAATAGTATAATAAATATACTAAAAGAGAATAGCTATTCATAATTCGAGTGTTTCGCAACTCAATCCAAAATGGCGAACGATATATTCGAGGTTTCACACCTCATAAAATATAGTGAACTATATATTCGAGTTAATGCTAACTCAAAACAAAATAGCATAATTTAATTGATGGGGGTTAAAATTTAGGTTTTAATCCTCATTTTTATGTTATAAGGAGATGATATATTCCAATGAAGTTAAAATTTTATGAGGTAGATAGTGAATATATAAAATACTTAAAAGAAAATGGTGATGACAAAATTCCTAATATAGATTACGAAAAACATAAAAAATTCTTTTGTGGTATAGTGCTTACAATAAATAATTTTAATTATTTTGCTCCAGTATCTTCTTATAACAAAAAGACTCATACTGCATTTTTAATTATGGATAAAAATAAAGAGACAGAAGAACTAAAACCTATATCTTCATTAAGATTTTCTTTTATGTTTCCATGTCCAATAGAATATTTAAATCAAAAAGATTTTTCTAAAGAAGATGAAAAGTATCAAGTTTTATTAAGAAAAGAATTACATTATTGTAATATAAATAGAGAGAAGATTAAAAAGTTAGCAAATCAAGTATATAAATTAGGATTAAATGAAGTAAGTAGAAAAAGATTTAATATATGTAATTTTAAAAAGTTAGAAGAAAAGTGTTTAGAGTATCTAGACAAAAAGAATATTTAATTTTTATAACAAAATCTATTGTGTAAAAAGAAAAAATAGGATATTATAAATAAAAAGACAACATTGTCAGCAATTTGTCATCATCAAGTAACTTTTAGTAAAAGATAAGAAATGTTAATAAATGATATTAAATTTTAAATACTCTTTGTCCTAAGCAAGATTGTGGCGATAGCAAAGGTTAATAAAAGTGAAGAAAAGACAAAAAGTTTTCGGCTTTTGAGAGCATGTGGAAGTGGGAAGAAGTACAAGAATTGTTGTGGAAAATAGCCTATTACAGCGGTTACAGAGACGTAAAAAAGGGCAAATGTCAGCATTTTGCCCTCCTGAATTGAAGGTTGTTGACAAAAATTAACAGTGAACATGGATACACTTTAGTGCAGATGCAAAAACTTTTAGATTAAGTAGAACTGCAAAAAATCAAAAAGATTTTTAAATTTCCACATTAAGTAAGTGGAGAGTAATGGAAAATGATTTTGTAGTTTTAGTAGCTCAATATCTATCTTATAAAAAGTCTTTGTAGAATGGAGATAAAACATTATGAAAACAGATAATATAATTTGTGGAAATTGTATTGAAGAAATTAAAAAAATAGAAAGTAATGTTATACATCTAATTCTTTCTGATATACCATATGGAATTTCTATGGATACATGGGATGTTTTACACAATAATACAAATTCTTCGCTTCTTGGTACAAGTCCAGCACAAAATAAGTCTACATTATTTAAAAAAAGAGGTAAACCATTAAATGGGTGGTCTGAAGCAGATAAAAAAATTCCTATAGAATACTATAATTGGTGTTCATCTTGGACAAATGAATGGTTAAGAGTTCTAAAACCAGGAGCTAGCTGTTTTATTTTTGCTGGTAGAAGATTTGCACATAGATGTATATGTGCAATGGAAGATGCAGGTTTTATATTTAAAGATATGTTAGCTTGGGAAAAAGATGCAGCGGCACATAGAGCACAAAATGTAAAATCTGTATTTGAACGTCGTAATGACATTGATAATATGGCTCAATGGGATGGATGGAAGATAGGAAATTTAAGACCTTTGTTTGAACCTATATTATGGTTTATGAAACCATATCCAATAGGAGCAACATTAACAGACAATATTGTTATAAATAAAGTTGGAGCATATAATGAAAAATATTTTAAAAATAATCCATTAAATAATATAGGTATAGAAATTTGTTCGAATATTATTAAATGTAAAACAGAACCATCGGATAGGGGATTACATCCAGCACAGAAACCAATAGCACTAATGGAATTTTTGATAGGTCTTACAACATTAGAAGATCAAATTGTTTTAGATCCATTTTGTGGTTGTGGTTCAACCTTAGTTGCTGCACGAAATTTAAACAGAAGATATATTGGTATTGAATTAAGTGAAGAATACTGTAATGTAATTTCTGAACGATTAAATAATGAAATTTCAGATATATAATTAAGACAACATTGTCAATAACTTTTAAGTTGCTGACAGTTTTTAAATAAATAATAAACATAAATCGGCAAAAGTAGATAATTAATAATTTTATAAATATCTACTTTTGTTGTATTTATACATAGTTCTTATAAAAAGATGAAATTTATTGTAATAATATGAAAGATGTGTTATA
>CAQOYX010000073.1 GCA_948852375.1 uncultured Clostridia bacterium | reverse complement strand
AAAATATTAATTTTTTACTAGATATGAAAAGTTTTAGAAAGGAATGTATTTGATAATGAACCAATCAAATTTAGTTATGGATAAAAAATCTAATATTAGATTATACCCAATTTATAAATCTCTTTCATGGGATTTGCTATTTTATTATGCTATTGCTTTTATCTTTTTAACTACTACAAAAGGAATAAGTGCTTCAAATGTTATGTTTTATGATGCTTTTTATCCTGTTTTTAAATTTATGCTTCAAATACCTAGTACTGTTTTTGTTAATAAATTTGGTAATAGAAAAAGTATGATTTGGGGAAATATTTTTGTTAGTGCAAGTATATTGATGATGATTATAGCAAACGGATTACCAATATTAATATTTTCACAGTTTTTATCTGCTTTGGGATTTTCTTTAAAAAGTATAACTGAATCTAATATGCTTTTTGATTCTATTGAAAAATCTCCTAAAAGAAATGATTTATTTTCAAAAATAGATGGCAAGAGTTCTTCTTTTTATTATTATATTGATGCTATCACATCTTTAGCTACTGGATTTTTGTTTATAGTAAATGGCTATTTACCTATGATTATTTGCTTAATATTATGTATTATATCTACTTTATTGTCTTTTAAGTTCAAAGATGTAGTAGTTACTAATACTAAAAAAGTTAGAATAAAAGAAAATTTACATGATATACATGATGGATTTAAGTTTATATTTCAATCCCGCAGATTAAAGAGTTTAATTATTTTTTACTCTTTATTAACAAGTATTTTATCTATTCGCTCAAGTTTAAGCAGTAGCATTTTTACAGATATTCATTTACCTGAGCAATATTTTGGGATTACATATGCCCTATTTCAAATTGTAGCTGGTTTTGCTTCTAATAAACAGAATTGGTTTCATAACCGATATAAAAATAGAACTTTAACTGTATTTGGATTAACATGTACTCTTTCTATGATTGTAATAGGTTTATGTAATATAATTGGTTTTAGCAATAATTTAAGTTTGGTGATTATTTTAATAATGCTCGCTTTACAATGTGGTGTAAAAGGTCCTTATTATACTTTAATAAAAAGATATTTAAATAGTTTTGCAAGTTCTTCTATGAGAACAAAAATATATTCTAGTATCGAAATTCCTTATGGTATTATAAGAGCCATTATATGCTTCATCTGTTCTTTATTATTAGATATAACAAATACATCTTATGTTTATGTAATATTAGGTTGTGTTTTTACAGTAATTATGATTTTTTTATTAGATCATATGAAACATACTGTACGGATTAAAACCAGAAGAATATCAACAAAAAGATATCGAATTTGTTGAACTTCATTAGATTTACAATTAAATATAGTATTAATTTGATAATGTGGCAAACCTATTGTCTGCCACATTCATATACTTAAATGTAAATTGTTCTATTTACAAAATCTATGTTTTCCTATTGTTCTTACATATGGTCTTGACCATATCCATTTATTTGTTGCAGTTGATGGATTAAAATAGTATATTGAACCATAAGATGGATCCCATCCATTTAATGCATCTTGTGCTGCTTTTTTTGATGTAGCATTTGGAGTTAGATTAATTTGTCCATCTGATACTACATCAAATGCTCCTTTTTGATAAATAACTCCTGCTATTGTATTTGGAAAGTTAGAATTTCTTACTCTATTTAATACTACTGCTGCAACAGCAACCTGCCCTTCATATGGTTCTCCTCTCGCTTCTCCATATACAAGTCTACTTAATAGGTTTAAATCACTAGAATTAGACGATGAACCAGAGTTTCCACTTGAATTATAAATTCCCATTGCCTCTAACGTATTTTTACCTGCAATTCCATCTACTACTAACCCATTTTTTCTTTGGAAATACTTTACAGCCTCTAATGTCCCACTTCCATAAATTCCGTCAATATTTCCCTTATAATATCCCCAACGTTTAAGTTTAGTTTGTATAGTTCGTACCTCTTCTCCTCTTGAACCATATTTTGATAAGGCTTGAACAATATTTACACTAAATATATTATAAAGTAAAAATAATAATAGTGCTATACTAATACTAATAATTGCTACTTTATTTTTATCTATTGTTTTAATAACTTTTTTCAAAAAATCCACCCTCTTTTAATTATACTTTTTTAGTATCTTTTCCATTTTTGGGTGAATTTATACAAAAATTTATTTTTAAAAAATTCCTACAATTTCTCCATTTTCATTTATATCTATAAATTCAGCTGATGGTATTTTTGGGAGTCCTGGCATTGTAAATATTTTTCCTGTTAATATTACTACAAAACCTGCTCCTGCTCTTAAGTTTACTTCTGATATATGTATTTTAAATGGTTCTTTGCATAAAAGATTTTTCGGATCATCTGAAAATGAGTATTGTGTTTTTGCAATACATACTGGAAGGTTTCCATATCCTAGTTTTTCAATTCTTTTTATTTCTTCTATTGCAACTTCAGAATATTCTACTCCTTCTGCTCCATATATATCTTTTGCAATTTTTTCAACTTTTGTTTGTATACTATCTTCTAAATTGTATATATATTTTAGATTATCTTCTTTTTCGCAGATTTCTACTACTTTAGTTGCTAAATCTTTTGCTCCAACTCCACCTTTTCCCCATGCTTCTACTAAACTTAATGGTATTTTTAATTCTTCTAATTTAGTTTTTAGCATGTTTATTTCTGATTCTGTATCATCTATATACTTATTTATTGCAACAATTACATTTAAACCAAATTTATTTCTTATATTATCTATGTGTCTTAATAAATTATGTATTCCTTCTTCTAATGCTTCCAAATTTTCTTTTTGAATATCTTCTTTTGGAACTCCTCCATGATATTTTAGTGCTTTCATTGTCGCTACACATACAACCGCTGATGGTTTTATATTAGCTGTTCTACATTTTATATCTATAAATTTTTCAGCTCCTAAATCTGCTCCAAATCCGACTCTCTGTTACTACATATTCTCCTAATTTTAATGCCATTTTTGTTGCTATTATACTGTTACATCCATGTGCAATATTTGCAAATGGTCCACCATGTATAAATGCTGGCGTATGTTCAAGTGTTTGTACTAAATTTGGTTTTATTGCATCTTTTAATAAAACTGCTAAACTTCCTTCTGCTTTTAAATTTTTTGCTCTAATTGGCTCTTCTTTTTCATTATATCCTATTATGATGTCTCCTATTCTTTTTCTTAAATCATGTATATCTGATGATAAGCATAAAATTGCCATTATTTCTGATGCTACTGTTATGTCAAATCCATCTTCTCTTGGAACTATTCCTTTTTCTCCTGATAAACCACATTCAATTTTTCTTAGTTGTCTGTCATTTAAGTCTACACATCTTTTCCAAACTACTTTTTTGAAACCTAGTTCGTTTCCAAAATAAATGTGGTTATCTATCATTGCTGAAAGTAAATTGTTTGCTGATGTAATTGCGTGTATATCGCCTGTAAAGTGTAGGTTTATGTCTTCCATTGGTGCTACTTGTGCATAACCTCCTCCTGTTGCTCCTCCTTTTACTCCAAATACTGGTCCAAGTGATGGTTCTCTTAGTGCAAGTACAGCCTTTTTTCCTATTCCGAGATAATCCATCTGCCAGTCCTATGGATATTGTTGTTTTTCCTTCTCCAAGTGGTGTTGGGTTTACTGCTGTTACCAAGATTAGCTTTCCGTTTTTATTGTTTTCTACTTTTTCAAATATGTTTTCTGAAATTTTTGCTTTATATTTTCCATAAGTTTCTATATATTCTTCGTCTATGTTTAACTTTTCTGCTATTTGTGTAACCTGCTTTAATTTTACGCTTCTTGCTATTTCAATATCTCCCATTTTTTCTTTCCTCTCTATTTTTTTATTTCTTTCACCATCTGCTACAGTAAGTAATATAATTTATTTTTCCTATAATATCAGTCCTGCTAGTATTCCTATTAAAGCCCCTACTATTACTTGCATTGGTGTATGTCCTAGTACTTCTACTAATTTTTCCTGTACTTGTAAGTTTGTTAAGCCTGGGGTATTTACTATTTTATTTAGTAATCTTGCTTGTTTTCCTGCAGCTCGTCGTATTCCTGCTGCATCATACATTACAACAAATGCAAATACTACTGATAGTGCAAATAATGGACTTGTTATTCCTTCATATTTTGCAATTAGTGTTGCAATAGATGTCACTACAGCTGAATGAGAACTTGGCATTCCTCCTGCTCCCATAATTCTTTTGAAATTAAATTGTTTTGTAGTAATTAAATCCCATATTACCTTGAATAATTGTATACAAAACCATAATAAAAATGGTGTATATAGGTATTTAAACTGTGCAATGCTTTCCATATTTTCCCCTTTCAAAGATATTATTCAACATTGAAGTTTTCTTCTGTTACTCCATCATCTTTTTTTATTAGTATTGAAATTCTTTTTTCCGCATTTTCAAGAATTTCACTACAAGTTTTAGATAATTTCATTCCTTGCTCAAATTTAGATACAGATTCATCTAAATTTAAATCTCCTTTTTCTAATTCATTTGCAATTGTTTCTAATTGTTTTATTGTCTCTTCAAAATTTGTTTCTTGTGCCATTTATTTTTCAATCCTCTCTATAATTTCATTCTATTATAACAATCGTCATACATTACTTCATGACTATAAAGTCTCAATACTTATGTTGGCGGTCGTATTACACTGACTGCAAGTTTTTACATTATTTTTGCTTTTTGATTTCCGTCTACAAATCTTAAATCTATTTGTTGGTCTTTTTTTACATCATGTACTGATTTTATTATACTTCCTTCTATTTGTGCAATACAATACCCTCTTGTTAATGTTTTTAATGGACTTAATGAATCTAATTTTGTAATTTGTGTCATCATTTCATTCTTTTTGTCTTTGTATTTGGTAATTATATTGTGCTGTAAACTTTTTACTAACATATCTACTCTTATATATTGTTCATTAACTCGTTGTAAAGGTTCTTTAAAAACTCTTAATGCCATACATTTCTCATATCTCATACGCATTAATTCTACTTTCTTTTTTAATGCTAGTTTTAATCTATTATTGCATGATAAAAGTTTTAATTTTAATTCTTCTATATTTGTTACTGCAAGTTCTGCCGCAGCTGATGGTGTTGGTGCTCTTAAATCTGCTACAAAATCTGCAATTGTAAAATCAGTTTCATGCCCTACTGCTGATATTATTGGAAGTTCAGAAGCAAAAATTGCTCTTGCAACTACTTCTTCATTAAATGGCCATAAGTCTTCTAAGGAACCTCCACCCCTTGCAAGTATTAAAACATCTGCTAATTTGTTGTCATTCATATATTTAATTGCTTCTGCAATTTTTATTCCTGCACCTTCTCCTTGAACTGGAACAGGAAATAAACGTATATATACATTAGGATTTCTTCTTGTACTAACATTTATTATATCTCTTATTACAGATCCTGTTTGTGAAGTTAATACTCCTATTACTTTAGGCATAAAAGGTATTTTCTTTTTATATCTTACCTCAAATAATCCTTCTTTTTCTAATTTTAATTTTAGTTCTTCATATGCCTTATAAAGGCTACCCATTCCTTCTTCTTGCATCGCTTTACAATAAATTTGATATACTCCGGTCTCTTTCAAAAACAGAAACAGTACCAAATACCATAACTTTCATTCCATCTTTTGGAGTAAATTTCAAATTTCCTGTGTATGATTTAAACATAATGCATTTTATTAAAGAATTATCATCTTTAAGTGTAAAATATAAATGTCCTGTATAATGGTTTTTAAAATTAGATATTTCCCCTTTTACAAGAACATTATTTAAATATTCATCTCCTGCAACTTTATCTTTTATATATTTATTTAAATCTGTTACAGATATTGCTTCATAATTCATACATAATATCCTTTCATTAAAATCAGGACAAACTAGCACGAATTAAGTAATATAATTTATTTTTAGAATTGAAGCACCTGTAAGTTGGAAACGGATGCATAATCGTTATCATTCTGAGTTGTAAAATTAAGAAAACAAAATAAAATAAATTATATTACTTAATTCGTGCTGTCTGCATTTATAATTTTATAATTTTTCTGCAACAATACTTGCTAATACTCCATTTATAAATGCCTTAGAATTGTCTTCTCCATATTTTTTTGCAAGTTCTACTACTTCATTTATAACTACTTTATATGGTAGTTCTTTATATATTATTTCATAAATAGCAAGTTTTAAAAGTGCTATATCTATTTTAGAAATTCTTTCTAATGACCAATCTCTTTTTAAATTTTCTGAAATTTTTTTATTAATTTTTTCTTCATTGTCTCTAATTCCACTTAAAACATCTTGTATATATTTTTGTACATTAACATCTTTTATATCATTATTTTCTATATATAGTTCTATTTGTTCGTTACTATTATCATGTTGTATTTGAATGCTATATAATAGTTTAAAAGCCTCTTCTCTTGCTTGAGATCTGTTCATGGTATTTCCTTTCACAGCTCTAATTTAACGTAAAATTAGAACTTTTGTCGTTATTTTTTCTACTTCTACATTCTATCTATAAAATCTTTTAGTTTTTCTTTTACATCATATTTGTTTCTTTGTACGTAATTTCCAATAAATATTCCTAGAACAATTAATACAATTCCTATAATTAATTCATACAAACGGGTACATAATATAATAAAGGCAATAATTCCTCCAATAATAGCTCCTTTATATTCACTTACAAATTTCTTGAATCCATCCATTTTAACTTCTATTCCTTTCGATTTTTTAAGTAGGCTCTTTTTTTTATACGTTTTATACATTTCTTTCTCTGTTTTGCTACTTATCTTCTTGTTTTGGTGCAATATTTTTTATTGTAACATTTACCTCTTTTATATCTACATCTATTGATTTCTTTACTATTTCTTTTATGTTTGATTGTAAATTACTTGATAAATCTTTAATAACAATATCTTGTTCTACAAATAGTATAACATCAATATTAATCAGTTTATCTTTTGATAAAGTAACTTTTGAAGAAACATCTTTTGCCCCATTAGTTTCTTTTACTACTCCACTTACTAAGTTTTGGATTGTATCTTTTGATATAAATAATTTTCCATTTTCATTTTGTATTAATATTCCTTTTTCTGGCTCTTTTTTACTGTTTGCATCTGTTGTAAAAAATATTCCTTTTATTGCAAGTAATATAAGTACTGTTAATACTCCTAAAGTGATATTAGCACTTGCTACACTGTTTATTGCTTCATTTATATATAATACTATACCATCTAATTTTATCCAACCAAATATTACCATACATAATAAACTAGATACAATTAAAATAATACTTGAAAATAAAACTAATGCTATTCTATCTAATACTTTCATAACTACCTCTATTCTTCTGATTTATTTTCATCTTCTCCTTGATTATCTGTATTAACACCTTGTACATGTACATTTGTTTCTATTACTTTTAGTCCTGTCATAGTTTCTACTGCTTTTTTTACTCTATTTTGAATTTCAAAAGCAACTTCTGGTATTCTTGTACCATATTCTACTATAATGTTAACATCAATTTTGGTTTCTTTTTCTCCAACTTCAACTTTAATTCCTTTAGACAAATTTTTCTTACCACTAAGAACTTCTGTAATTCCTCCTGCAAATCCTCCTGCCATACCAAAAACTCCTGGCACCTCAGATACAGCAACACCTGCTATAACTGCTACTACATCATCAGCTATTTTTATTCCCTTATTTTGTTCTGCTTCTATTAAAGCTTCCTCATTTACATTTTGTTCATTTTCATTTTCCATAATTATTCCTCCTTAAAATTTATAAAACCTAATAATAATGGTTTTACTTAGTCTAATAAAAATTGATATACTAATATTTGCTATCTTAGTATATCAATTTTTATTAATTTTTACAATATATTTAATAAATTATTTTGAAATTGTAGTTTAT
>CAQOYX010000072.1:3774-8026 GCA_948852375.1 uncultured Clostridia bacterium | reverse complement strand
ATAAGATAAATCTTCTAAATAAAAACTAGATTAAATGTACAGTGGGATAACTAAATTATACAGAATATTAACATAAAAGTCAAATTTTACACTAACCATAATAATATCAAGGCAATTTCATAAAATATTACAAAATTGTAATATTTCATGAAATTGCCCTGTAATAATATATTTTGGAGTTGTAATATTTTTTTATATTTGTTATAATTTAAGAAAAATTAATAAAAAAAGTGGAGATTTTATGTATGATTTACAATTATAGACAATAAAAGATGTTATCAAAATGACTCCAAAATTAAGTATAGACTATTTAAAGGCTATTAAAATTTTAATGGAAAAAGTGTCATAATAACATAATTAGTAGATACTGAATAATATATAACATAAAAAATTTGCATTATATATTAATTTGTGCTAGAATATAAAAGTATTGTTTAAAAGATAGTATATAATAGCATATAAGAAGGGAGCAGGTGTGTTATTATGCAAGAAGAAGTAGTTGCAATTGTTATGGCAGCAGGAAAAGGTACTAGAATGAAATCGAAAAAATCTAAATTAGTACATAAAATATATGGAAAAGAAATAATAAGAAGAGCAGTAGAAAATGTAAAAAAAGCAGGGATTAAAGAAGTAATTACTGTAGTTGGTTATCAAAGAGAACAAATAGAAGAAGTTTTAGGTGATAGTGTAGAATATGCTATACAAGAAGAACAATTGGGGACAGGGCATGCTGTTATACAAGCTTCAAAGCTATTAGAAGGAAAGAAAGGAAAGGTTCTTATTTTAAATGGGGATCATCCTATTATGAGACCTGAAACATTAAAAAAATTAGTAGAAGAATCTAACAAAAGAGGAGAAAGTGCTACAATTTTAACAATGGTACACGATAAAATAATTCCATATGGAAAAATAATACATGATGCATGTGGAAAGATAAAGGAAATTGTAGAACATAAAGATTGTGATGGAGAACAAATACAAATAAAAGAAGTAAACCTTGGTATGTATTGTTTTGATATACAAGGATTGTTGTCAGCATTAAAAAACTTAAATAATGATAATGCACAAAAAGAGTATTATTTAACAGATGTTATAAAAATAATGTATGATAAAGGATTAAAAACAGGTTCTATAGTAGTATCGGATAATGCAGAAGTATTAGGTATTAATGATAGAATGGATTTGCAAGTATTAACAAAAGCCTTGCAATTACGAATAAATACAGAACATATGAAAAATGGAGTTACAATAGAAGATATAAATAACACCTATATTTATGATGATGTAGAAATAGGAATAGATACAATTATACATCCAAATACTACAATAAAATCTGGAGTTATAATTGGAGAAGACTGTGAAATAGGACCAAATGCTTATATACGTGAAGGATGTAGGATTTCAGATAGCGTAAAAATAGGCAGTTTTGTAGAAGTAAAAAAAGCAATTATAGGAGAAGGTACAAAAGTACCACATTTGTCATATATGGGAGATTGTGAAATAGGAGCAAAAACCAATATAGGTTGTGGAACAATAACATGTAACTATGATGGCTTTAACAAAAGCAAAACAATAATAGGAGAGCATTCATTCATAGGTTCAAACACAAACCTAGTAGCACCAGTAAATTTAGGAAAAAATACATTTGTAGCAGCAGGTTCTACTATAACAGATGATGTACCAGACGATTCACTAGCTATTGCAAGAGGGAGGCAAACAAATAAAGAAGGGTGGAATAAAAAGAATTAAAGAAAAAACGTGGCTTAGCCACGTTTTTTCTTTATAACTTACTATCGCCAGGAATAAAGTAATCAACTACACCATAAACAAGTGCGCCTATTATTGCAGCTATCCAAGAAATTGCATAACCTGCAACAAAGAATTGAGTTACATATAAAACAACAGCTGAAAGTACAAATCCTACGAAACCTTTACCAAAAGGACTTGCATGTAAACCTGTAAATTTTACAATTAAATAATCCATGATAGTTAAAACAACAGCGGCAAGAGCAAGAGACCATATGTTATTAATTGTAAAACCTGGTGTAAAGAAAGCTGTAATTGCAAGAACAACAGCAGCTGCTACAAATCTCCATATAACTTGACCGATAGTACCCATAGTTGTAGAATTTTGAACATTACTTCTTTCGTTATCCATAACTTAAGAACCTCCTATTAAAAAGTTTATATATTTATGAAATTTTCATAGTTCATGTTTTTATTATTTACAAACAAAATAAAATTATTCAAAAATATGAGTATAATAATACAAAATTTGTAAAAAATAATAACAAAAATTAAGTGCATTTGAACAAAAACTATTAAAAAAAATGTTAGGAGGAAGATAATGGTAATTACTTTTGTAAGATCAATTATATTATATATGATAGTATTAGTAGTTATGAGACTTATGGGTAAAAGGGAAATTGGACAGTTACAGCCATTTGAACTTGCAATTTCAATAATGATAGCAGACCTTGCTTCAATTCCTATGACAGAAACTGGAATTCCCATTACAAGGGGAATTATTCCTATACTTGGCTTATTAATAGTACATTTAACAATATCAGTATTAAATTTGAAGAGTATAAGAGCAAGAGAAGTTATCTGTGGTAAACCACGAATTTTAGTTTATAGAGGAAAAATAGATGAACAGGCACTAATAAAAGAAAGATTTACAATAAATGAATTAGAAGAAAGGCTAAGAGATAAAGATGTATTTGATTTAGGAGATGTAGAATATGCAATTTTAGAAACAAGTGGACAAGTAACAGTTATACAAAAACCAAATAAAAGAAATACTATACCAGAAGATTTTAACATAATGCCAGAATATGAGGGAATTCCATATGATTTAGTGGTAGATGGGAAAGTAATGTACGACAATTTACAAGCAATTGGAAAAAATTATATATGGTTAAGAAAGCAAGTGGAAAAATTTCATATGACACCAGAAGAAGCTTTAGTTGTAACACTAAATGGAAAAAGAGAAATATTTTGCCAGAAAAAAGAAACAAAATAAGGAGGTTAGAATGTATAAGGAAATAATAATTAGTGTAGTTATACTAGTATTTATATTTGGATTAAATTATATAACCGAAAAAAACACAGATAAAACAGTAGATACAATGAACGAGAATTTAAGAGCAGTAAGAGAGGATTTGGTAAAAGAAGATATAGATAAAGAAAAAATTAAAGAAGATACATTTAAAGCATATGATAAATGGGAAGAATTAGATGGAGCTATGGCATATTATATAGAACATGATGAATTAGAAAAAGTAAAAACAGCTATAACAACAGTTAGAAGTTATGTTGAAACAGAAGAATATAGCCAAAGTATTGAAGCAATAGATAGATGCATGTATATATTGGAACATATAAGAGAAAGAGAAATGTTTAGATTAGATAATATATTTTAGAAATTAGAAGCTTTTATAAGATCGGAGATGGCAGATTCATTTAATGGAAAGTTTTTAGTTAATAATATAGAAAGAGGGGGTGTAGAGTGCTGGGAGAACGCTGGACGGCTACGATCCATCACGTAATTCTTTTTCAATATATTTAAAACAAGGAGATAAAATATTTTTTAGTAGTAGTGCTTATTATGGCTGGTACGATGAAGTGAGTTTTATAGGCTATTGCTATCCAATGTTTTAATTAAAATATAAGTATAAAAAATTTAGTATTATTATATCTGTTAGACCATATCATCCATCCCATATAAACCGAGCATTTTTTCTAGCAATAAATTCACAGGCTTTTAAGGCACCTTCTGCAAAAACATCTCTTGAATATGATGTATGTTTTATTTCAAAAGTTTCATGAGCACCGTAAAATTGTACAGAATGTTCTCCAACAATATTTCCGCCACGAATAGAAGAAACGCCAATTTCATTAGGTGTTCTTTTTTCATGCATATCATGACGATTAAAAACATATTTCATGTTACCTCCAAGTGCTTTATTTATACTATCTGCAATGGTAATTGCTGTTCCACTTGGAGCATCTATTTTTCTATTATGATGTGTTTCTACAATTTCTATATCAGTACCTTTTAATGCTATTGCAACTTCAGCTACAATTTTTTTCATTAAATTAATATCGTATGACATATTAGAAGATTTAAAAATAGGAATAATTTTTGATGCTTTTTCAATTTCTTTTAATTCATCATCATTAAAACCTGTTGTTGCAATAACCATGGCTGTTTTTGTGGCTAGAGCATATTTTAATATATTTAAAGTAGAAA
>CAQOYX010000072.1:1729-3764 GCA_948852375.1 uncultured Clostridia bacterium | reverse complement strand
GGTACACTAAAATCAACAATAACGTCAGGTTTTTGTTTTATCTTATCTAACTTAGAATAAACAGGGAAAGTATTTGTACCAGTATCGTTTATATCAAAACCGCCTACCAATAATAAATTAGAAAAACGATCAATTTCTTTTACTAAAACTTGCCCCATTCTACCATTACAACCATTAATTAAAACTTTTACCATTTAAAATCAATTCCTTTCTTAATTTTTATTATAATATACATATAGTAGGAGCAAGTATTGCTTGTTTATTAAGTGGTAAAATGAAAATATACACAATTTTGAGGGTTGCATATTGTGCAACCCTTATAGTTAACCTAATATAACAAGCAAACTTAAAAACACATATGCATATCTATATGCAATTTGTAATTTTTTTCTAGATTTATATGCGTTAACAGATTCTTGTAAAGCACAATATTTATCAACTAATGTAATAATATAACTTTCCTTATATTTAGGAAGTTTAATTGTAACAGGCCACATATGTTTTAAGATAATATCTTTTTCTTTTTCATTTAAAGTAAATAACTTAGAAGCATTTTTTAAAGCAGTTTTTGGATGAGAAAAGGCATGTAAACCTTTTATACCATTTTGTCTTAATCTCCAATCATACAAAAATAAATCATGTAACATTGCAGCACGTGTGGCTGATACATAGTCTAAATTATATTTTTTGCAAAGTAAATAACAATAATATGCTACCATTTTACAATGCTCAAAGCAACTTGTTTCATAATGTTGTTTATAGTTTTTCATTTTTTGAACAGTTTCGTTATTTACTAAATCACGAATAATTAATTCAAATTCACGTATATCAGATGTATTGCAAATACTAAGTTCTTTTGTTCCTAACATAAATAAAATTCATCCCCTAAAATTAAAAAATATCTCTAAATATAATTATAGCATAAATTAGATAATTTGTGCTATAATTCATAAAAAGATTAATAAATTAATCCATAATTTTTCATTGCCTTTTCTAGAACAATTTTATTTGCTTCTGTCATTTCTATAAGAGGTAACCTCGGGCTACCAAAATCATATCCTAGTATGTTTAATGCAGCCTTTATAGGAATAGGGTTAACTTCTGAAAATAATGCATTAATTAATTCAATGCTTTGTAATTGAATCTTAGTTGCATTCTCTATTTTGCCATTAAAGAAATCATGAACCATTCCGTGTAAATTTTCTTGGTGCAATGTTTGAAATAACAGATATAACACCTTTTCCACCAATAGCAAGAGTAGGAAGTACTTGGTCATCATTACCACTATAAATATGTAAAGTATTTCCGCATAATGCAGAGATTTCAGCAATTTGTGAAATGTTTCCGACTTGCTTCTTTAATAGCAACAATATTTTCTATTTTAGATAACTCTAAACAAGTTTTAGGTGTTACATTTACACCAGTTCTGCTTGGCACACTGTATACAATAATAGGCAAAGTAGTAGAATTGGCGATAGCCTCATAATGCTTAATAAGACCAGAAGGTGTAGTTTTATTATAATAAGGGGTAACAACTAAAGCACCGTCAGCACCAATAGTTTCAGCATATTTAGTAAGTTCTATTGCATTTCCGAGTACAATTACTTCCACATCCTAAAATAACAGGAACTCTTTTTGAAACCTTATCAATTGCAAATTTCATAGTTTCCTTTCTTTCAGAATCTGTCATAGTTGCAGATTCACCTGTAGTTCCACAAACAATTAAAGCATCAATACCTTCATTAATTTGCCAATCAATCAATTTTCCAAATTCATCAAAATTAACTCCTGTATTAGAAAATGGAGTAGCAATTGCAGTTCCGCAACCTTGAAATAATAATTTTTTCATAAACTTAAACTCCTAAGTATTTTTATAGTACAAAATTTATAATTATATATTTTGTTACAAACATTATATGTTAAAAAATATAAAAATGAAATATTTTTGGAGAATCAAAACATTTTTTTATAAAATTATTGCATAACCTAAATACTTATTATAAAATAGACATATAATACAAAAGTAGAAGGAGAA
>CAQOYX010000072.1:0-1719 GCA_948852375.1 uncultured Clostridia bacterium | reverse complement strand
TTTTAGGAGATAAAAATGTCAAATATAAAATTAGATTTTAGTAATACAAATATAAAATTAGAAGACATCATGGAATATGAAAATGATGTAAAGGACATACATAAGAAGTTACATGAGAAAGCAAATGAACAAGATGAATTTTTAGGATGGCTTGAATTACCATCAAATTATGATAAAGATGAATTTAGTAAAATAAAAAAAGTAGCTGAGAGAATTAAGAAAAATTCAGAAATATTTTTATGTATTGGTATAGGAGGATCATACTTAGGGGCAAGAGCAGTAATATCATCATTAACTCATACTTTTTATTCATTAAATAAAATAAGCACACCACAAATTTTATATGCAGGGAATAATTTAAGTCCAAATTATATAAATGATTTAATTGATGTAATAGGAGATAAAGATATATCTATTAATGTTATATCAAAATCTGGAACTACTACAGAACCTGCAATAGCATTTAGAATTTTTAGAGAATTCCTTGAAAGTAAATATGGGGTTGAAGAAGCAAGAAAAAGAATTTATTGTACAACAGATAAGGAAAAAGGGGCATTAAAGAGCTTAGCAGAAAGTGAAGGATATGAATGTTTTGTAATACCAGATAATGTTGGAGGAAGATATTCTGTGCTAACAGCTGTAGGATTGCTTCCAATAGCAGTAGCAGGAATAGATATAGATAAGCTAATGTGTGGTGCAAAAATTGCACAAGATAAATATGTAGATAGTAATTTAAAATATAATGAATGTTATAAATATGCAGTAGTAAGAAATATATTATATAAAAATGAAAAGAATATTGAAATATTAGTAAACTATGAACCTAAAATGCATTATTTCACAGAATGGTGGAAACAATTATATGGAGAAAGCGAAGGAAAAGATGAAAAAGGAATTTTTCCAGCAGGAGTAGATTTTACAACAGATTTACATTCAATGGGGCAATATATACAACAGCGGAAGAAGAAACTTATTTGAAACAGTAATAAATATTGAAAATCCAAACAGTGATTTAACAATAAAATCAGATGAAGATAACTTAGATGGAATGAATTTTGTAGCACGGAAAAACGTTAGACTTTGTAAATAAAAAAGCAATGGAGGGAACAATACAAGCACATGTTACAGGAAATGTTCCAAACATTGTAATAAACATAAAAAAATTAAATGAAGAAACAATAGGAGAATTAATATACTTTTTTGAACTTGCATGTGCAGTTTCAGGTAACATTTTAGGAGTTAACCCATTTAATCAACCAGGAGTTGAAGAATACAAAAAAAATATGTTCAAGCTACTGGGAAAACCAGGATGTGAGAAAAAATAGAAAGAAGAATAGTTAAAAGTACCATACTTTTATTAGGTGTGTTTTTTAGCAAAGCTAGAAAGGAATGAGATATTTTATGAAAATATATGATAAAGAAATGTACCAAAAAGAACAATGGATAAAAAGTGTTCTTTTGGTTATAGGAATTTTTGTATTAGGATTTATTGTAGGATATTTTGTGCATAACTTTGAAAAACAAGAAATTGTAAATACATTAGAACAAGATGTGTATAAATTGCAAAAACAAGTGGATACATTATAAGCATTGAAAAAATATTATACAATATAAGTTTAGGATTTTTAAAATAAGAATAAGAATCTTGTGGTAATTTATTAAATAATATAGGTTTACAATAGATATGTCACACCTAATATAGAAAATAAAAATAGGAAA
>CAQOYX010000071.1 GCA_948852375.1 uncultured Clostridia bacterium | reverse complement strand
AAAGCTAATAGTAAAAATATTAAAAATCTACTAAAAAAAATAGTTAATGTAGTTGTAATTATTTCATTAATTTCGCTATTCTTTTATATTTTTGGAACAATATTGAACTTAATACCCACAACTGGGACATTTAAAATGACATGGGGAGATTTTGGAAAAAAAGACTATACAATAGGTTCATATTTTAATGTTCATTTTAATGTTCAAAGTATAAATGTACTTGGAATGAATCTATATAGAAATACAGGAATTTTTACAGAAGGACCAATGTTTGCACTAAACCTTATAATTGCCTTAGCAATACAACTTTTTATATTGAAAGAAAAAAAATGGTTACAAACATTTATTATAGTAGTAACAATTCTTACTACTATATCTACAGCTGGAATATTGGGTTGTATATTGTGCTTTGTAATTTACCTAGTAAACAATGAAAATATAAAAAAATTAATAAAGAAAAGGATTAATGAAAAAAAGACAATAGTAATTTGTATTTTAATAATAATATTAATAGCATTAACTACAATATCATTATTACGACAAAAAATGCAAACAGCATCCTATAGTACTAGGTTAGATGATTATAAAGCAAGTATATTGGCATGGAAAGATAATATTATATTTGGTAATGGAATATTCAATGAACAAGCTATAATAAATTATATGTCTGAAAATAGGGGAATTAATACAGGTATTAGTAATTCACTTGCAACAACACTTGCAGGTGGAGGGATTTATTTAAGTTTAATATATATTTATGCATATTGTGCAATGATTGAAAATTACAAAAGAAGCAAAGACATAAGTATTTTATGTTTTTTTATTGTAATGATATTTTTAAGTATAACAACTGTATTTCAATATACAATTATGATGATAAATATAATGGCATTTACAATTGTAATATATCATAAAAATATAGGAAAAAATAAAAAAAATGTTATTTTAATAGACTTTCCAAAATTTGAAAAATGGGAATTTAAAGAAGGAATAAACGAAAAAACTGGTTTAGAATGGGAAGAAATAGAAGCAATAAGTAATGGAATTAGAAAAGGGAAAATTTCTAATATAGGAAGATATTTAAAATACTTCTTGTTTCCATTAAAAGTATTTATAAATAGAAAAAAATACGCAAATATAATAGCGTGGCAACAGTTTTATGGAGTGCTATATGCATTTTATTGTAGAATATTCCATGTGAAAAAAAGTAACAATTTAATTGTTATGACATTTATATATAAACAAAAAAATGGATTTTTAGGAAAATTATATTATAAATTTATGAAGTTTATAGTACAAAGTAAATATGTAGATACATTTATATGTTTTTCAAAAAAAGAATGTAAATATTATGCAAATATTTTTAAAGTATCACAAGAAAAGTTTAAGTTTTGTACTTTAGGAATAGAGAAAATAGAAATTAAAGACAAAGAAGACAGAATGCAAGAACAAAAAACAAACATAAATAGAAAAAACAATATGGAACTAAAAAATAACAATAATCCAAAGGAAAATGATAAAGAAAGAACTATAATATCATGTGGAAGATCAAACAGGGACTATGAATTTTTATATAATGTACTTAAAGAAACGAAGTATAAGTTAAATATAATATCAGATGAATGTAAATTAAAAAGTTTTGAAAATATAACTATTTACAATAATGTTGATCTGCAGAACTTTTTAGAAATGCTTAATAAATCATATATAGTAGTTATACCACTAAAAAATGAAAATATCTCAGCAGGACAACTTGTTATTTTACAATCAATGCAACTAGGAAAGCCAGTTATATGTATAAACTCAAATACAGCAGAAGACTATATTGAAGATGGAGTAAATGGATTTATCATAAAAAAAGACGAAGAAAGCTTGAAAGAAATAATACAAAAGCTATATAATAATGAAGAGCTATATAATGAAATCAGCAAAAATGAAAAAGAAACTTTTAGAGAGAAATTTTCGCAAAAAGCATTAGCAGAACAAGTAAGTTATATAGTAAATAAAAATAAGAGGGGGTAATATGATGAAAAAGTTAATTTATAGTATAGTTATACTTATGATGTTATCTATTATAAGTACAAGTTGCCTAAATATTGTAAAAGCAGAAGTGTTAGAACCTCAAGTTATATATACTACACATGTACAAGAAATAGGTTGGCAAGAAGAAAAAACAAATGGGCAAATGTCTGGAACACAAGGTGAAAGTTTAAGATTAGAGGCAATAAAAATAGAATTAGAAAAAGCAAATTATACAGGAGATATTGAATATTCTACACATGTACAAGAAATAGGTTGGCAAGACTTTGTAAAAAACAATCAAATATCAGGAACAGCAGGGTTAAATTATAGATTAGAAGCAATAAAAATACGACTAACAGGTGAGATTGCAGAAATATATGATATATATTATAGAGTGCATGCAGAACAATTTGGATGGCTAGATTGGGCAAAAAATGGACAAGCAGCGGGAACTCAAGGATATAGTTATCGTTTAGAGGGAATTGAAATTAAACTTGTAAAAAAAGGAAACAAAGCACCTGGACAAACTCAAGAACCATATAAAAACAAACAAGAAACTATAACAAATCCAAGTACAGATAAACCAAACACAGGAAATAATACAAGTACAGATAAAGGAATTCATATAAATTATTCCACACATGTAGAACAAATTGGATGGCAAAATGAAGTAAAAGATGGAAAAATGGCAGGAACATCTGGAAAAAGTTTAAGATTAGAAGCAATAAAAATAAATTTAAGTGAAAATCCTAATAATACTTCTATAACATATAGAACACATGTACAAAATGAGGGATGGCAACAATGGAAAAAAGATAATGAAATATCAGGAACAAGTGGAAAAGGGCTTAGATTAGAGGCAATTGAAATTAAGCCAGTAGGACAATTAATACGGAAAATATGATGTATATTATCGTGTACATATACAAGAAATAGGTTGGCAAGATTGGAAGAAGAATGGAGAAATGGCAGGAACATCTGGAAAAGGTCTTAGACTAGAAGCTATAGAAATAAAATTAGTAAAAAGAAAAGATAATAATATAATACATGGAATTGATGTGTCAAGCCATAACAAAACAATAGACTGGAATGCAGTAAAACATGATGGAATTCAATTTGCAATGATAAGAGTAGGATATAGAGGATATGGAGTATCAAGTGATGGAATAGATGGAAAATTAGTCGAAGATTCTACATATAGATATAACATAAATGGAGCAATAAGCAATGGAATTCCAGTAGGGATATACTTTTTCTCACAAGCAAAGACAGAAGAAGAAGCAATTGGGGAAGCAAATTTTGTACTAGAACGAATTAGAGATTATAAAATTACATATCCAGTAGCAATAGATTCAGAAATTGCAAATGGAGGAAATGGAAGAGCAGATAAATTAAGTGTAGAAGAAAGAACAAAAGTAGTAAAAAGTTTTTGCAATACAATAAAAAATGCAGGATACAAACCAATGCTATATACAGGAAAAAACTTTGCACAAAACAATCTCAATATGAGCGAGTTATCAGAATATGATTTATGGCTTGCACACTATACAGGGGCAACTGAGGATAATCCATTAGAAAAACCATCAAATTATACAGGAAATTACACAATGTGGCAATATACATCATCACGGAAGTACACGGGGGAATAGAAGGACGAGTAGATAGAAATATTGCATTTAAGGAGTATAATTAGAAATATATATATAATAAAATGTTAAGGGAAAATATAAGGGGAAATTTAAATGAAAAAAATATGTTATAGTATAATGATATTAATACTTTGCTTAATAATTATATTTGGAAGTATTAGTGAAGTAAAAGCAACAGATGAAGATATACCAAAAGAATATAGAATAGATGTATGTTATAGTACACATGTAGAACAGTTAGGCTGGCAAGATGAAGTAAAAAATGGAGAAATAGCAGGAACTTCTGGAAAGTGTCTTAGATTAGAAGGAATAAAGATTAACTTAAAAAAAGGAGAATTTGTAGAAGAAGGAGATATTGAATATTCAACACATATAGAAAGATTAGGCTGGCAAGATTTTGTAAAAAATAATGAATTAGCAGGAACAACAGGTAAAAGTCTTAGGCTAGAAGCTATAAAAATAAGATTAACAGAAGAACTTGCATACAAATATAATATACTTTATAGAGTACATGTAGAAAATTTTGGCTGGTTAGATTGGGCAATGAATGGACAAGCAGCAGGAACAGAAGGATTTGGATATCGCTTAGAAGCAATTGAAATAAAAATTGTTAGCAAATATAGAGAGCTTCCTACAGATATGGAAGTACCATACAAAAACAAAATAAATTATAATGCAGAATTAGAAAATAAAGATATTAATTTAGAAGAAGCATATGCAAAATATAGTACACACGTAGAAGAAATTGGCTGGCAAGAAAGAAAACAAAATGGAGAAACAGCAGGAACAATAGACACAGGACGTAGAATAGAAGCAATAAAGATATTTTTTCATGATCCAACATATATGTGGCTAGGAGTGAATTACAGAGTACATATAGAGGGCTCAGGCTGGCAAGAATGGAAACATAAAGGAGAGGTAGCAGGAACTGAAGGAAAAGGACTTAGAATAGAAGCAATAGAAATTAAGATGGACCAAGTTAGATTAAAAAAATATGATGTATATTATCGTGTATATGTGCAAAATTCAGGTTTGCAAGAATGGAAGCAAAATGGGGAAACAGCAGGAACAACAGGTCAAAGTCGTAGAATAGAAGCAATAGAAATAAAATTTGCAGTAAAAAAAGGTTTTAATAATACTATAGCACTTGGATATCAACATGGAATTAATGTTTCAAGCGATAATGGAGTAATTGATTGGTACAAAGTAAAAAATGATGGAATTAAATTTGCAATGATAAGAGGAGGCTATAGAGAAAATGTAATATCAAGTGATGGTATAGAAGGAAAATTAGTAGAAGACTCGGAATTTATATATAATATTGAAGAAGCAACAAAATATAACTTATCAGTAGGAGTATATTTTTCGTCACAAGCAAAAACAGAAGAAGAAGCTATACAAGAAGCTAGTTTCCTATTAGAACGTATTAAGAATTATAAAATTTCATTTCAAGTAGCAATAAATGTAGAAAATGGAAAAGAAGATAACTTAACTAAAGAAGAAAGAACAAAAGTAGTCAAAAGTTTTTGTGATACAATAGAAAGTGCAGGATATGTAGCAATGATATATGCAGGAAAAGATTGTGCTGAGAACAAACTAGAGATGTCTGAACTTTTTGAATATGATTTATGCATGGTAGATTACACAGGAGCAACACAAGATGATCCAGTTATTAAACCATCAAAATATAAAGGCAAGTATATGATGTGGCAATATACATCAGAAGGAAGTGTAGAAGGAATAGAAGGAAAAGTAGATAGAAACATTTACTATAGCCAAGTTGTTTTAGAGCCAATAATTTAATTGAAGTGTTAGTTTAAAAAAGAAGTAGTAAAGTTAATTTACTACTTCTTTTTTAAAAGTTATATTACAAATATTACAATCATATGATATTTACTCGAAAGATATTGCATAAAGCATAACTTTGTAGTATTATGAAGAAGAAAGCAAATAAATATCACAATAATTCTAGGACGGAGAGCGTATTAATGAAAGTAAAAAGAATAATATCTATTATAGTAGTACTTGTATGGATGGGAATTGTATTTTCCTTTTCAGGGCAAAAAGGAGAAGGTTCTAGTAATACAAGTAAAGCAGTATCAAAAACTATAGTTAATATAATAGATATTCGGGAATAGATATGATGACATAGAAAAAGAAAAAATAGTAAACACACTAGAACCAATAATAAGAAAAATAGCACATTACACACTTTACACAATAGGTGGAATAATAATTACAAATTGTATATATCAATTTGTAAAAGAAGAAAAAAAGTTAATAATTATAAGTTCAAGCATAGGAATATTATATGCAATAACAGATGAGTTACATCAACTTTTAGTTTCTGGAAGAAGTGGAAAAATAGAAGATGTTATAATAGATTCATTAGGAATACTAACTGGAATAGCAGTCTTTCTACTAATAACTCAAATAACGCAAAGAATTATTTGTAAACTTAAGAAAAATAGGGAGGGCGAATACGGTGATAATAGAGCAAGTTAATATACAGGCGATAGATAATCAAATAATACAAGATGAAATAAAAAGTAAATTAAAGAAAATAGAGCCAAGACATGTATTTAGTAGTCTTATTAAAAGGAGTATAGACTTATTTGCAGGAATTATGGGTGTAATATTACTTATTCCAATAACTCTTTTTGTTATAATTTCAAATGCTATAAATAAGGACAATGGTTCGATATTTTTTACGCAAAAGCGTATTGGAAAAAATGGAAAAATATTTAAGATGTATAAATTTAGAACAATGGTAGTTGGAGCAGAAGAAATACTAAAAAAACACATAGAAGAACAAACTGATATAGGAAAAGAATACATAGAACACAAGAAGATAAAAAATGATCCTAGAATTACAAAAATAGGTAAATTTTTAAGAAAAACAAGCCTAGATGAATTCCCACAATTCATTAATGTAATGAAAGGACAAATGAGTTTAGTAGGACCACGCCCATATTTGCCAATAGAAAAAGAAGATATGGGAGAATATTATGATTACATAGTGCAAATGAAACCAGGAATAACAGGACCTTGGCAAGTTGCTGGAAGAAGTGATGTTGAATTTGGAAATAGGTTGGAGTTAGATAAGGAGTATTGTGATAGAAGAGGAAATAGAAGAGATATAAGGATTATATTAAAAACTATAATGAAAGTTGTGAAAAAAGAAGGGGCAATTTAGGTGGAAAATAGCAAAGTAAAAGTAATTGTCGCAACTCATAAAAAATATGAAATGCCAGATGATATATATTATATGCCAATGCATGTAGGAAAAGCTGGAAAAGAAAGTATAGGTTTTATGGGAGATGATACAGGAGATAATATTTCAAATAAAAATCCATACTATTCAGAATTAACAGCAATCTACTGGATGTGGAAAAATTTGAAAACCGAATATGTAGGAATAGTGCATTACAGGAGACACTTTACCCAAAAAAACATATTATATGTAAAAATACACAATAAATTTGACAGTATTTTAAAACGTAAAGAAATAGATACTTTATTAGAAAAAACAGATGTAATCTTACCTAAAAGAAGAAATTATTTTGTAGAAACACTATATTCTCATTATTCACATACTTTATACGTTGAAACATTAGATGAAACAAGGAGAATAATACAAGAAAAAGAAGAAGAATATTTAGAAAACTTTGATAAACATATGAATGGCAAAAAAGCCCATATGTTTAACATGTTTATAATGAAGAAAGAAATATTTGATAAATACTGTGAATGGTTATTTCCATTATTAGAAGAATTAGAATTAAGAATATTTCCAGAACAATATAATGCATTTCATGCGAGATATATTGGTAGGATAAGTGAATTACTCTTAGATGTATGGATAAAAAAGAATAATATTAAATATGAAGAAGTTAAAGTTTTAAATATGGAAAGAGTAGATTGGATAAAAAAAGGAATAGCTTTTGTAAAAGCAAAATGTTTAGGAACAAAGTATGATAAAAGTTTTTAAAGAGAGGATAATATAATGGATATACTTTTCAAAATAGGGTTATTTATGATACCATTTGAAAACTTTTTCTTTGCACCTTCAGCGGGGTGGGCAGCTATAGCACCTATTATATTTTTTGTATATATTATGTTTCATATAAAAAGTGCAATAGAAACTCTATATAAATATAGAGTTATCCTATGCGTTTTACTATTAGGATTGTTATTTTCATTTATAAACTATATTTATATAGATACAGATATTTCCAATGTAATAGGAGCAATAATATCTTTAGGATTAGGATTTATCAATTTAGTCGCATTTGATATATTTTTTAGACAAAAGAATCAAGATATTAATAAAATTATAAGATATCCTTACTGACTATTCAACCAATAT
>CAQOYX010000070.1 GCA_948852375.1 uncultured Clostridia bacterium | reverse complement strand
TATAGAACAAAGGTAGTGAATTACAATAATAAAATATACAATTATAAAAAATTTTAGTAAATACTAGAATTTTTTTGTGTATTGTGCTAATATAAATATGCAAACATTGGGGTATCGCCAAGTGGTAAGGCATCGGATTCTGATTCCGACATTCCTGTGTTCGAATCACAGTACCCCAACCAAACAAAACTAATATGAACAATAAGTGTTCTAATATGAGTAATAATCCAAGCCAAAATTATATTATAAAAGTGCGAATTTGAGTAATAACATAGAGATTTTAATATTGAAATAAAAAGTAAAAAGGCGGAATAAATTTAAAATAAATGTTTCATAATAATAGAAGGACTAAACTTTATAACTAAAAAGGAAAGGAATGATAGTTATTATGAAAGATTATTTAGGTATTAGTAAGATTACAGCATTAGAAGTTTTGGATTCAAGAGGTAACCCAACAGTGCAAGTAGAAGTAATTACAGATGGAGGATTTTCAGGAATAGCAATAGTTCCATCACGGAGCGTCTACACGGAAGTTTTGAAGCGGTAGAACTACGTGATGAAGATAATGAGAGATATTTAGGTAAAGGTGTTTTAAAGGCAGTAGAAAATGTAAATAAAAAAATAGCAAAAAAAATAGAAGGAATGAATGTATATGATCAAATAGGAATTGATAAACAATTAATATTATTAGATGATACACCAAATAAATCGAGACTAGGTGCAAATGCTACTCTTGGGGTATCTCTTGCAGTAGCTCGTGCAGCAGCAAATTCGTTGGGGATGAGTCTTTATAATTATATTGGAGGGGTAAACGCCAAGATATTACCACATCCTATGATGAATATCCTAAATGGTGGTAAACATGCAGATAATAATATAAATATTCAAGAATTTATGATAATACCAGTTGGAGCTACAACATTTAGAGAGTGTTTACAAATGGGAGTAGAAGTATATTACAATTTGAAAAAAGTATTAAAACAAAAGGGAGATTCGGTTGCAGTTGGCGATGAAGGAGGTTTTGCACCAAATTTAAAAGATGAAACTGAAGCAATTGAAGTAATAATAGATGCAATAAAAAAGGCAGGATATGAACCTAAAAAAGATATATGTTTGGCATTAGATATTGCAGGCACAGAAATGTTTGAAGAAGCCAAAAAGATAGGAAAAGATGGATATTATTTTTGGAAAACAGATGTATTAAAAACAAGAGAAGAAATGGTTGATTATATAGAAGAATTAGCTAATAAATATCCAATTATTTCAATAGAAGATGGACTTGCAGAAGAAGATTGGGAATCATGGAAAAAACTTACAGATAGGTTAAAAGATAAAATTCAATTAGTTGGAGATGATATATTTGTAACCAATAAAAAAAGATTTAAAAAAGGTATTAGTGAGGGAGTGGCAAATAGTATCTTAATAAAACCAAATCAAATAGGAACTTTAACTGAAACACTTGATACAATAGAACTTGCAAAGAAAAATGGATATACAGCTGTTATTTCACATAGATCAGGTGAAACAGAAGATACAACTATTGCAGATATTAGTGTTGCAACAAATGCAGGGCAAATAAAAACAGGAGCACCTTGTAGAACAGATAGAGTGGCAAAGTATAATAGACTTCTTAATATTGAAGAAGAATTAAAAGATTGTGCAGAATTTTAGGATTTATAGTATTTGCTTGTACTAACTTAATAAGTAATTAAGAACATACGAAATTTTGATATAGAAATTTGTATGTTTTTATGATATTATGAAATATATTAAGTGTGGGGTGATTATGAATAAGCAAGATATTTTAAAAAAATATACAAAAGAAGAAGATAGGCTACTAATTGCAAAAGTTTTGGACAAAATGGAGGCTGCTAAAAGTAAGAACAAGATAACAAATACAAATTTTTTAGATATGTATCAAAAGAATTTAGTGAAAAATTTATTAAATAGTATTAAATATGAAAATTATATGCTATTTGGAGGAGATGAAAACTCTGAAAGAACAGTATTAATATTATATCCAGATAAGTTTAATAAAGTTATTGTAGAGAAAAATTATAATAACATAATGCAAATAGTAGAAATAACTTTACCAAATGAAATGCATGGAAAATATACTCACCGAGATTACTTAGGTGGATTAATGAAACTTGGAATAAAAAGAGAAAAAATGGGTGATATAGTAGTATTTAACGAGGGAGCCAATATTATAGTGTTAAATGAAATAATAGAATTTTTAAAAAGCAATATATCAAGTCTAAAAAGATTTATCAAATCAAGTATACAAATAAAGAATATAGAAGAATTATATAGACAAGAAATAAAAACAGAAGAAATACAAATTATAGTATCTTCACTAAGGCTAGATAGCGTAGTTTCAGAACTTGCAAAAACATCAAGAACAAAAGCAGAAGAAATCATAACTGGTGGTAGAACATTTGTAAATTTTGAAAATATAAAAAAAGCCTCAAAAATATTAAAAAAATCGGATATTATAACAATAAGAGGAAAAGGAAGATTTGTAATAAAACAAGTAGAGAGAAATACAAAAAAGGGAAGATTAGTAGTATGTGTGGAAAAATATGTGTAAAATTATGCTTGCAATATTAGAAAAACGTGATATAATGTATGAGCAATTTAAAACAAGAAAGGATTTGAATTAAATGAGTATAAAAATTGAAAAAACAGAAAATGCAAATGAATTAAAATTAGAATTTACAATTGAAGCAACAAAATTTGATGAAGCTATTAAAAAGGTATATTTTAAAAGTGCAAAATATTTTAACATACCAGGTTTTAGAAAAGGAAAAGCTCCAATGAATATTGTAGAGAAATATTATGGAGACGAAATTTTCTATGAAGATGCTTTTAATGAAGTAGTACCAGAAGTGTATGAAAAAGAATTAAAAGAAAATAAAATAGAAGCAGTTAGTCGTCCTGATATAGATGTAAAACAAATAGGAAAAGGACAAGACCTCATATTTACAGCAGTAGTTCAAACAAAGCCAGAAGTAAAACTTGGAAAATATAAAGGTATAGAAATTGGAAAACATGAGTATAATGTATCTAAAGCTGATATTGAACATGAACTTGGACATATGCAAGAAAAAAATGCAAGATTAGTTTCAGTAGAAGATAGACCAGTAGAATCTAAAGATATTGCTGTAATTGATTTTGAAGGTTACGTTGATGGTGTTGCATTTGATGGTGGAAAAGCCGAAAATCATGAATTAACAATAGGAAGTAATACATTTATACCAGGATTTGAAGACCAGATTATAGGAATGAAAATAGACGAAGAAAAAGATGTAAATGTAACATTTCCAGAGGATTACTTTTCAGAAGACTTAAAAGGAAAAGATGCAACATTTAAAGTAAAATTACATCAAATAAAGAAAAAAGAATTACCAACATTAGATGATGAGTTTGCAAAAGATGTTAGTGAATTTGACACACTAAAAGAATTAGAAGACAGTATTAAAGAAAAACTAGAAGCAGAAAATAAAACTAAAGCGAAATATGAAACAGAAGATGAAGCAGTAAAAGTAGTATGTGATAATGTAGAAATAGATATTCCATCAGGAATGATTGAAACAGAAATAGATAATATGGTAAAAGAAATTGAGCAAAGACTTTCATACCAAGGAATGAAAATAGAAAATTATTTGCAAATAATAGGTAAAACAAATGCAGAATTTAGAAAAGAATATGAAGAACAAGCAAAAATATCAGTAAAAAATAAATTAGTAATAGAAGCAATAATTAAAGCTGAAAACATAGAAGCAGATGAAGACAAAGTAGAAGAAAAAATAAAAGAAATGGCTGGAATGTATGGGCAAAAAGAAGAACAACTAAAAGCTAACGAAAACTTTATAAATTACATAAAAGAATCTCTAAAAAATGAAAAAGCAGTAGAATTCATTGTAGAGAATGCAAAAATAAAATAGTGTTTTATACTTCGAAGAAGTTACAATATATAAAAAGCTCCTTTATATAAGGGGGTCTGTGTGTAGAGCAGACTGAGGCTTTTTAAAATAAATAATAAAGAGTAAATTGTGAATAGTACGAAACTATTCAAGTTTTGAAGGAGGGAAATGTTATGTTACAAAATAGTTTAGTTCCATATGTAATTGAACAAACCAATAAAGGAGAAAGATCATATGATATATTTTCAAGACTTTTAAAAGATAGAATTATATTCTTAGGAGAAGATGTAAATCCTACAACAGCAAGTTTAGTAATAGCACAACTTTTATTTCTAGAATCAGAAGATCCAGATAAAGAAATAAGTCTATACATAAATTCACCAGGAGGTTCTATTACAGATGGGATGGGAATTGTAGATACAATGAACTACATTAAATGTCCAGTTACTACAATATGTATAGGAATGGCAGCAAGCATGGGGGCAGTACTTTTAGCATCAGGAGAAAAAGGAAAAAGATTTGCAACACCAAATGCTGAAATATTAATCCATCAACCATTAATAGGAGGACATGGAATTTCAGGGCAAGCAACAGAAATAAAAATACATGCAGATCATATGGTAAAAACAAGACAAAAATTAAATAAATTATTAAGTGATAGAACAGGTCAAACTTTAGAAACAATTGAAAAGGATACAGAAAGAGATAACTATATGACAGCAGAAGAAGCACTAAAATATGGACTAATAGATGGAATTATGGATAAAAGAGCGTAAATAAAACGAATAACAAATATATAGTCTAAAAAACTAAAAAGAAAAATCCTAATAAATATTCATCTTAAAGCCAATACTGTAAACTTAAGGGATAATAGTTGAATCATGGTATTTTAATGTAAGATGATAAATGTAAAAAATTAGGATTTTAGTGAAAGGTGAAAATGTGAAATGGCCAAAAACCAGAGTGAAAAAAATGTTAAATGTTCTTTTTGTGGAAAATCACAAAATAGTGTTAAAAAAATAGTTGCAGGACCAGGAGTATATATATGCGATGAATGTATTTCTTTATGCAAAAGCATTGTTGAAGAAGAATACTTAGAAGATGATGAAATAGGATATACTGTTGAAGAAGCAAAAGACTTACCAAAACCAAAAGAAATAAAAAATATATTAGACCAATATGTAATAGGGCAAGAAGAAGCAAAAAAAACACTAGCTGTTGCAGTATATAATCATTATAAAAGAATAAATAGCGAAGATGAAATAAATGATGTTGAAATTGGAAAAAGTAATGTCTTATTACTAGGACCAACAGGATGTGGAAAAACATTACTTGCACAAACACTTGCAAGAATTTTAAAAGTACCATTTGCAATAGCAGATGCAACTACTTTAACAGAAGCAGGATATGTTGGAGAAGATGTTGAAAACATCTTATTAAAACTAATTCAAGCTGCAGATTATGATATAGAACTTGCACAAAAAGGAATTATATATATAGATGAAATAGATAAAATAACAAGAAAATCTGAAAACCCATCTATTACAAGGGATGTTAGTGGAGAAGGTGTTCAACAAGCACTTCTAAAAATAGTAGAAGGAACAACAGCCTCAGTTCCGCCACAAGGAGGAAGAAAACACCCACATCAAGAATTTATACAAATAAATACATCAAATATTTTATTTATATGTGGAGGAGCATTTGAAGGACTAGATAAGATAATTGATGAAAGAGTTGGAAAAAAATTAATAGGATTTGGAGCAAAGATTGAAAGTAAAAAAGGAATAGATAAAACAGCAATATATAGTGAACTATTACCACAAGATTTATTAAAATTTGGATTAATACCAGAATTTGTTGGTAGACTACCAATTATAGCAACATTAAAAGAATTAGATAGAGAAGCACTAATACAAATAGTAACAGAGCCAAAAAATGCTTTAGTAAAGCAATATAAAAAATTATTAGAATTAGATGATGTAGAACTAGAATTTGAAAAAGAAGCATTAAATGTTATAGTAGATAAAGCTATAGCAAGAAACACTGGAGCAAGAGGTCTTCGTTCAATAATAGAAGAAATTATGAGAGATATCATGTTTGATATACCATCAAATCCAAAAATTGAAAAATGTATAGTTACAAAGGAAACCATTCTTGAGGGAAAAGAGCCAAATGTAATTATTAATGAAGCAAAGCAACCAAAAAAGCATATAAAAAAAAGAAAAGTAATACAAAAAAGCAGTGAGACTGCATAAATAAAGTGAAATTAGAAATAATAAGGAGGAAATAAGAAATGGCAGAAGTATATATGGCAGGAGATTTTAGAAATGGAACAACATTTGAAATGGAAGGAAATGTATATAAAGTAGTAGAATTTCAGCACGTAAAACCAGGAAAAGGAGCAGCATTTGTTAGAACAAAGCTGAAAAATGTAATATCAGGAGCGGTTTTAGAAAAAACATTTAACCCATCAGAAAAATACCCAGGAGCAGAAATTGAAAAAAGAGATATGCAATATCTATATGCAGATGGAGATTTATATTATTTCATGGATAATGATACATACGAGCAAATACCATTAAACAAAGAACAATTAGGAGATAGTTTAAAATACATTAAAGAAAACATGAGTGTTAAAATCCTATCTTTTAAGGGAAATGTATTTGCAGTAGAACCACCAATGTTCGTCGAGTTAGAAGTAACTTATACAGAACCAGGGTTTAGTGGAAATACAACAACAACATCAGGAAAACCAGCAACACTTGAAAATGGATATGAAATCAGTGTACCACTATTTATAAACATAGGAGATGTAATAAAAATTGATACAAGAACAGGCGAATACATGGAAAGAATTTAAGCAAGAAAGGAAGTTTTAAAGTGTCAAAGTTACAAGATAAGTTTAAAGCAATAATATCAAAAATTGAGGAAAGAATTACAGACCAAGAAGAATTAGATTTTATTAAAGAACAAATTGCTGATCTTTCAATGATATATATTGATGAACTAAATAAGATAATGGATCTTAGTGAAAGAAGAGTTAATCAAATATATGAAAATCAAAAAATAATAGAAAAGAAAATGCTAGAATTAGAAAAAGGAATGAATACAATTGAAAAAGAATTATTTGTAGAGGAAGAATATGATTTTGAAATTGTATGTCCATATTGTAATTATGAATTTTTAACAGACATTAATTCAAATAAAAAAGAAATAAAATGTCCAGAATGTCATAATACAATAGAATTAGACTGGAATGGGGCAGAACACGACTGTGCTGGACACTGTGGACATTGTGATGGATGTGAAGACCATAACGATGAAGAAAATATAAGTAGTGCAGAAATTGATGTAGAAGACAATAGAGAAAACATAGAAGAAACAAATCGAAATGATGATATAGAAAATAAGGAAATAGATGAAGAAAATATAGATGAAACGGACGATGATGATATGTAGGGTGTGTATGACATGCAACCCCTATTGTAATACCAATAAGTTAAAATTCACAGCCAATATAGTATAAATAAGACCTTACACGGCAGTCCAACGGACTGCCACTTCTATTAGGTAAAGGAGACTTTATTAAAGCAGATCTTTAAAAAACGACTATTAAAAAGGCTACTTTATTTAAGGTAGCTGACTGTAGAGTCTTAAAGGAAAGTAATTTTTAGTGAACTGTAACTCAAGGATGCTATAAAGAATATTATTCATTTTCTTTATTAAATAAATCTAATGGATTAGTATATTTTCCATCAATTCGTATGCCAAAATGTAAATGGCAACCAGTAGTAGCACCGTTAGTAGGATTACCGTTCCTTATCTTTATAATTATTCCCAATAACGCCATAAACATTTTTAGGACCAACATTTGCAATCCATTCACCCTTTTTTACTTCATCGCCAACATCAACAATAAAATTGGGGGAAACATGGCAATATGTAATTTTCATATTATCTTTTGAAAGAGTAATAGTATAGCCACCACCTCCTAAAAAAGATGCAAATGTAATTTTTCCATCACAAATAGCATATAATTTAGTACCTTCAGGAGCACCAACATCAATTCCTTTATGAAAACTTGATGCACCAGCTGTTGGGGAAGTTCTTTTTCCAAAAGGAGAAGTTAAAGTAGTATATCCAGGAATAGGCCAAACATACATAGAGTTATCATCTAGTATAAGTTTATCAGAATATTCAGAAAAAGCCTGTGGATATGTGTAATAAACAGGGATAATAATAACACAAACTAGCATGATTAAAAATAAAATGAATTTAATAGAAAAAGAAGAAGTTTTAAAAAAACTACTATTCATAAGATACCTCCAATCTAAAAAATAGTAGCCCTAAACATTATTTTTTGAATGCAAAAAATTTACTAATAAAAAAATTTAAAAT
>CAQOYX010000069.1:7212-8334 GCA_948852375.1 uncultured Clostridia bacterium | reverse complement strand
TAATTGATAGGTTATTAAGAGGATTTGTAGTTGATTTTATAAATATATTTCCAAGTACAAATTTTCCAAGATTTAATCTTGCAGATGTATATATTACATTTGGCTGGATAATTCTAGCATTTGTTTTTGCTTTATATACTTATTCTGAAATAAAGAACAATAAGAAGATGAAAGAAAAAAGAATTATAAAATAGAAATTGGTTTATAGGTAAAGCCTTATATAAAAACCTAAATATTATACAAGGAATGTAGGTAAAATGCGTGATATTATAACTATATTAGGTGTTCCAATAGATAATATAACAAGGGATGAAGCAGGAGACATAACAGAAAAATTAATAAAAGAAAGTAATAAAACTTGTAAAATGGTATTTGCACCAAATGTAGAGTTTATTATGATGGCAAATAAAGATGAAGAATTTTTTAAATTACTTCAAGAATCAAGTTTATCAACACCAGATAGTATAGGGGTAATAATAGGTGCAAGATTGCAAAAAAAGGCGTTTAAAGAAAGAATACCAGGACAAAGTTATTTTAGAAAAATAATAGAATTATCAAATGAAAAGGGCTATTCCATATATTTATTAGGAGGAGAGGAAGGAATAGCTGAAGCTACAAAAGAAAATCTAGAAAAAGTATACCCAAATGTAAATATAGTGGGAGTTCATAATGGTTATTTTGATGAAAATGTGGAAAAAGAAGTAATAAAAGAAATTAATAAATTACAACCCAATGTACTATTTGTAGCTCTTGGTGCACCAAAACAAGAAAAATGGATAAAGAAACATAAAGACGAATTAAAAGTAGATGTAGCAGCTGGACAAGGTGGAACATATGATTATGAAGCAGGAAAAATAAAAAGAGCACCTATTTGGATACAAAAAATAGGTATGGAATGGTTTTGGAGGCTTTTAAAAGAGCCATCAAGAATAAAAAGGCAAATGGTTTTACCAATATATCTATTTAAAGTAATATTTTCAAAAGACAAAACTAAGGGAAAGTTTAGTAATAATTAAGAGAAGTTTATATAATGCAAAAATGTAATAGTAGGATACAATAATAAAGAAAGACAAAATTCTTATATATAAAATTATGTAAAGAAAATTTGCAACAATAAGAAAA
>CAQOYX010000069.1:0-7202 GCA_948852375.1 uncultured Clostridia bacterium | reverse complement strand
TATCAAACATATGTTAAAACAAGTAAAATATATGAAGATAAGATATCTTAAAAGGAGAAAGAGATTGAAAGAGTTTTTTGTAAAAAAAGAACATGAAAAATTAAGATTAGATAAAGCAGTGGCAGTTCAATATAAAGATTTATCAAGAACAAACATACAAAAACTAATTGATGATGAAAAAATATTAGTAAATAATAAAATTGCAAAATCATCATATAAAGTGGAAATTGGAGATAAAATTTGTGTAGAAGAAGTAAAAGCTAAAGAAATTTCTTTACAAGCACAAGATATACCATTAGAAATTATATATGAAGATAATGATATAATTGTAGTAAATAAACCTAAAGGGATGGTTGTACATCCTGCATGTGGAAATCTAGACCGGAACATTAGTAAATGCAATAATGGCAATATGCAAGAATTCTTTATCTGGAATAGGTGGAGAAATAAGGCCACGGAATAGTTCATAGGTTAGATAAAGATACATCAGGTCTAATAATTATTGCAAAAAATGATAAAGCACATATAATTTTAAGTGAGATGTTAAAGAACCATGAAGTGAAAAAAACATATATCGCATTAGTAAGAGGTGTTGTAAAAGAAAATGAAGCAACAATAAATATGCCTATTGCTAGATCTACAAAAGATAGAAAGAAAATGGCTGTAGATAGAAAAGGTAGAAATGCAGTTACACATTTTAAAGTATTAGAGAGGTATGATAGTTATACATTGTTAAAAATAAGTATAGAAACAGGAAGAACACATCAAATTAGAGTTCATTTATCTCATATTGGATATCCTATTGTTGGAGATAGTGTGTATTCAAATGGGAAAAATCCATTTGGAGTAACAGGGCAAATGTTACATGCTAAAAGGCTAAAGTTTATACACCCAATTACAGGACAAGATTTAAATTTAGAAGCACCTTTACCTAAATATTTTGAAGAAGTAATTAAAAAGCTAGAAGAATAGTAAATACAGTAGATTACTATATAGCTAATTTAATGTCTAGTTATTAAATGTATTGATTAGTTACAGGAATAATAGTAAAAAGGTATCAGCTCATACAAATATTATATAAATGTATGAGCCAATAAAATCTATATAAACTTTGCATTTCTAGAAACTGCAAAGAAGGATAATAACAAAGCTTGTATATTATAATATATGTAAAGAAATAAGAAAGGGTTACTAAAATTTATGGAAGAACTAAGATTACAAAAATATATGGCAGATTGTGGAATCGCATCAAGAAGAAAATGCGAAGAATATATTTTACAGGGAAAAGTTAGAGTAAATGGCGAAGTAGTAATAAAATTAGGGGTAAAAATAAAACCTGAAATAGATGAAGTAATATTTAATGGTAGTATAATTAAACCTGAAGAAGAAAAGGTATATATTTTATTAAACAAACCAATTGATTATGTAACAACAGCAAAAGATCAATTTCGGAAGGAAAGATGTATTAGAACTTATAAAAGGTGTAAGAAAAAGAATAGTACCAGTTGGAAGACTTGATATGTATACATCACGGTGCACTTCTTTTAAGTAATGATGGTGATTTTGTATATAAAGTTACACATCCAAAACATGAAATTACAAAAACATATGTAGCGACATTAAAAGGAATTTTTTCTAATACGAGTAAACAGGAATTAGAAAATGGAGTAATAATAGAAGACTATAAAACAAGACCAGCAAAAGTTAAAATACTGAAAATAGATAAAGAAAAAGATATATCAAGGATAGAAATAACAATACATGAGGGCAAAAATAGGCAAGTAAGAAAAATGTGTGAAACTATAGGATATAAAGTAAAAGCACTACATAGAAGTAAAATAGGAAATCTTACAGTAAAAGATTTAAAAATAGGGGAATGGAGATACCTTACTATAAAAGAGAAAGATGAGTTAACAAAAAATTAGCGATATAAATTAAAAATCTATTTACATTTTAAAGATTTACTTATATAATGACAATAGAGAATACAAAAGAAAAGGTGAAAATATGGAGATACAAAAATTCATTCCAGAAGGTTGGTATGATGCAAAACCTATTACACCATTTGAATTACAAAATGCATATAAAACAGGTGAGATTATATATGGAATGGTTACAAAATGTGATGAAGATTATAATTTATATGTTGACTTAGGAAATAAACTACAAGGAATTATTCCAAGAGAAGAAGTAGACGCTATAAATATGGATGAAACAGGGTTTCCTAAGCCTAATATTTGCAAAGGTAAAGTAAATAAAATTGTACAATTCAAAGTAAAAGATATAAAAAAGGAAGATATAGCTATCTTATCTAGAAAAGCTGTAGGACAAGATGCATTACAATGGGTAAAAGAGGAATTACAAGTACGGAGAAGTAGTATGTGGAATAGTAAAAAACATTAGACCTTATGGTGCATTTGTAGAAATAGGAGGAGGCATTGTAGGTCTACTTCATATAGAAGATATATCTATTGCAAGAATAAAAACACCACTTGAAAGATTTAAAATTGGACAAAAGATAAATGTTATGATAAAATATATAAACAGGAATGAAAAAAGAGTAATTTTAACATATAAAGAACTTCTAGGAACATGGGAGGACAATATAAAGGATTTTTCTGAAGGTGATATTGTAGAAGGAATTGTAAGAGAAACTGAAAAACAAAAAAATGGTATTTTTGTAGAGTTAAAACCAAATCTAGTAGGTTTAGCTAATTATAAGGAAAATACAATATATGGAGAAAAAGTTCAAGTTGAAATTAAGAAGATTATTCCTGAAAAGAAAAAGGTAAAATTAGTTTTTGCAGAAGCAATAAATATGTAAACTTTTAAAAAGTATAATAAAAGTTAAATTGTATACTGCAAAATAAAATTTTTATTAAAAAATCTATAAAATAGTTCTATAAAATAGTAGAATTAAAAAGGAGGAGTTTTGTATGGTTGAAGATAACCAAATTGAAGCGAAAAGTTCACCATTTGCAATAAGACAAGGTGAAATAAAAACATTTGATGGAAAAGATGGATATGTATCCATGAACCAAATTGTACATAAGATAAACATAGGACATATTAATGATTTACATTTTAAAATACTAGAAATAGTTAATGAATTTGAATTCATTACATCAAGACAATTATGCCAAATTTTATCTTGGAAAGGAATAGATTATAAAACACAAGATAAATTAAATAACAAATTAGAACAACTTGTAAAATCAAAAATATTAACAAGATATTATTTTTCTTCAGAAGAAGGAAAAGGAATTTATAGAATATATTGCTTAGAAAAAATGGGGAAATATTTACTAAATTCAAAAGAAATTGAATGTAAATGGCAACCAACAGATAATACAAAACCAGTAGCAATGATAAAGAAAAGGCTTGCTGGAAACCAAACAATACTTGCATATTTAAGAAAAGTAAAAGCATTTGATGAATATACAGTAAAACCACAAATTACAGCAAAAACACTTGCAAAGACTTTTAAAGCAACAGGACGGAAGTGTAAAACTAACAAAAAATAACAAATCAATTATTTTCTTATTTGAAGTAATAAGAAGGGAAGAAGATTGGGAAAAAAAATTAATAGATAAAATGAGACTATACCAAGATTTTTATGCGAACTTTATACAAGGTGATTCAGGGTTTAATGCAATGCCACAACTAATATTTGTATGTGAAGATGAAAAGAACATGGTAGAAAGTTTTAAAACAATAGTAACAAATAGATTAGAAATACCACAAATAAAACTATACTTTACAACAGATTTAAGACAAAATAATGAAACACTTGCAAAAACATTAGTTGAATTTAAATTAGATGAAAATACTAATAAATATAAAGTAGAAGAAGTAGAACTTAAATTGTTAGACTAATATAGGTAAGCTGTTGACATAATATTGAAAAAGTATTATAATAATATCATAACTGTTAGTGAGTATTAATGCAAAGTTGGTTTCAGTATTTAACTAAAATACTGAGAAAGGAAAAGGAAAATGAAAAAAAGATTTTGGACGGTTATGTTAGTAGTACTATTTACTTGTAGTTCAGGAATGGCAACAGCAAGTGACGAAGCACGGATTGTTGTTGAATTTCCACGGGTTATCTGTACAGATAGCTTAACAGATAATGATGATACATACAAAATTGTTGCAAACCATATTACTTTAGGTTTTGGAAAAATGTATGATACCATTGAAGAGGCTATCAATCATCCAGTTGTTGTAGAGAGTGCAGGATATACTATTGTTCTGGCAACAACAGGAAGCAATGCAGAGAAAAAAGAATTAGCTCCAGGTTATGTTGGGAGTGTAACTTTTGGAACAGAAGAGTACTGTTACATAATTGTTAGTGCAGGAGAAGAATTAGATGAACCTCCACAGATATTGCATAGGGTTAATCCATTTTTTGACTGTAGAGGTACCTATTCTGTTTCAGCACAAGGGTATGGTGTCATTGGCTCAGGAAAGATGCATGAAACTAAAAGTAAATCTATTACAGATTCATTAGAAATAGATAGTAAAGGGGTTCCTATTACAATAACTATATGTAATGGCCAGAATTCTAAAACTTATGAGTTTAGTGAACCTACAACTACCTTGTTAAGTATAAAAGGGAGCATAAATAGCTATCTGAGAATAGTAATAAAATAGGTATGAAATTTTCCAAGCAACAAGCAAGAAATTTATAAGATTTCTTGCTTGTTGCTTTTATAATAAGATAATTTTTATTAATAGTTTTAGTTAATCTTTATAAATCTTTCATTAAAAACATTTTTTTTATGTTTAACAATAGAAAAAGCAAAAAATCAGGTTGTACTATTTTTCGTATTGTGATATATTAATTAAAGTAATTAAAAGACAGGAGAAAGGATAAGTGGAAATACAAGGAGTTTTACAAGAAATAATTTATCAAAATGAAGTTAATAGTTATATGATAGCCACATTTGAAACAAATGAGGAGGAATTAACCGTTGTTCGGGTATCTTCCATTTATCAGTAGCGGAGATACTTTAAAACTGATTGGCAAATTTGTAACACATCAAGATTATGGTAGACAATTTAAAATAGATACATTCCAAAAATTAATGCCACAAAACTTAGCTTCTCTTGAACAGTACCTTGCAAATGGTACAATAAAAGGAATAGGTCCATCCACTGCTAAAAAAATTGTAAAAACATTTGGAGATGAAACTATACATATTTTTAAATATGAACCAGAAAAGTTAGCGACTATAAAGGGAATTACAAAAGATAAAGCCATAGAAATGGCAGAAAGTTTTAATGAAAATTGGGAATTATGGCAGATAGTTGGATTTTTAGAGAGATTTGGAATAGGTCCTGCAAATGCTAAAAAGGTATATAAATTATTAGGAATAAATGCTATAGAAGAAATTGAAGAAAATCCTTATATATTAATAGATATAGCAAAAGGAATAGATTTTAGGCAAATAGATAAAATGGCACTAGATATAGGAATATCTTTAGATAATACAAAAAGGATAAAAAGTGGAATTAAATATAGCATAATTCGAGTAAGCTATAATGGTTATACTTGTGTAAAAAAGGTAAACTTAATAACATTTGTACAAGAATTGTTAAATGTACCAACAGAAAGTATAGAAAATTGTTTAATAGATTTAAATGTAAATAAAGAAATTGTAATAGAAAAGCAAGATGGAGAAAATGAATTTGTTTATTTATATCAGTTTTATAAAGCAGAAATGAATATAGCTGAAAAAATGATATCATTAAAAAATACAGAAAATATTAAGGAGATAAAGAAATTTAAAACTGAACTTTCAAAAATTGAAAAAGAAGAAAATATAGAATTATCAGATAAGCAAAAAGAAGCACTTGAAGCTGTAAATGAAAATAATGTGTGTATTATAACAGGTGGACCAGGAACGGGAAAAACCACTATTATAAAAAGTATAATAGATTTATACGAAACAAAAAAGAAAAAAGTAGTATTATGTGCTCCAACAGGAAGAGCTGCAAAACGTATGACTGAAGCGACAAATAAAGAAGCAAAAACCTTACACCGCCTATTAGAAATAGGAAAAATAGAAGAAGAAGGTACGATAGAGAGTACAGACTATGATGTAGCACCAATAGATGCAGATGTAATAATAGTAGATGAAATGTCTATGGTAGATTTATTTCTAATGAATTACCTATTAAAAGCTGTATATAAAGGAACAAAATTAATACTTGTTGGAGATGTAGACCAGTTAGCATCTGTAGGACCAGGTAGCATATTATCAGATTTAATAGAGTCAAATACAATAAAAACTGTACATTTAGATAAAATTTTTAGGCAAGCTGCAAAGAGCAAAATAATACTAAATGCACATAAAGTAAATAATGGAGAAGGCTTTATAACAAAAGAAGAAGGAGAAAAAAATGAAGCAAAAGACGATTTCTTTTATATAAAGGAATCATCAAATGATGGCATGTTATATCAGGTAATATCTTTATGCAAAGAAAGGCTTTCAAAGTTTGGAGATTATAACTTTTTTGAAAATATACAAGTATTATCTTCAACCAAAAAAGGACTACTTGGAACAAAGGAATTAAACAAATCATTACAAAAAGAATTAAATCCAGAATCAGAATTTAAACAAGAGAAAAATAGTATGGGAGTTATATTTCGTGAACAAGACAAAATTATGCAAATAAGGAATAACTATGATATATATTGGGAAAGATTTGAACCTGAATACGAAAACGGAAGCGGAGTGTTTAATGGAGAATTAGGAACAATAGAAAAAATTGACAATTTTGAAAAACAAGTAAAAATTAAATTTGATGATAATAAAATAGCATGGTATACATTTTCAGACTTAGATCAAATAGAACATGCATACGCAATAACAATACATAAAGCACAACGGAAGTGAATTTGATGTAGTAATTATGGTAGTACCACCTTCATCTCCAATGTTACTTACAAGAAATTTATTATATACTCGGACTTACAAGAGCAAAGAAACTATTAATAGTAATAAGTGGAGATAAGGTATTAAATTATATGATACAAAATCAAGATGCAAAAAAGAGGAATACAGGGCTTGTGTATAAATTGAAAAATATGTAGTAACTTATATGTAGAAAAGAATCTTATAAAATAGAAAATTTATAAATTAATATACATGCTATAAAATATGAAAGTATAAAATAAGAAAAAAATGGAAAAACTA
>CAQOYX010000068.1 GCA_948852375.1 uncultured Clostridia bacterium | reverse complement strand
ATCACAACAACAAATGGATTCAATGGAAATACAAATATTTAATAGTAAATTTTCACCTTATGCAGGAAGTAATGTATCAGGTTCAAATGTTAAACAACTATTAAATACAATAACAGCACATAATGCAAGTACAGATGATATTTCATTAAAAATTACACCAACTGGAGTAACATCTGTTACAGCAGTGGAATCTAATTCAAGATATAGTGTTACATTTACTCCTAATAGTAGTGGTTTTTATACTTCAGTTGCTATTCAAAAAATAACAACATAACTAATGTAATAATATAGATTACAGTGAAGAAAAATGAAAGGAATATAAGATTATGGAGAATGCTTCAAAAGCACTACTTATAGCAGGTGCAATATTAATTGCTATATTATTAATAGGAATAGGAATGATGGTATTTGGAAATATAGGAGGGATAACAGCACAATCACAACAACAAATGGATTCAATGGAAATACAAATATTTAATAGTAAATTTTCACCTTATGCAGGAAGTAATGTATCAGGTTCAAATGTTAAACAACTATTAAATACAATAACAGCACATAATGCAAGTACAGATGATATTTCATTAAAAATTACACCAACTGGAGTAACATCTGTTACAGCAGTGGAATCTAATTCAAGATATAGTGTTACATTTACTCCTAATAGTAGTGGTTTTTATACTTCAGTTGCTATTCAAAAAATAACAACATAACTAATGTAATAATATAGATTACAGTGAAGAAAAATGAAAGGAATATAAGATTATGGAGAATGCTTCAAAAGCACTACTTATAGCAGGTGCAATATTAATTGCTATATTATTAATAGGAATAGGAATGATGGTATTTGGAAATATAGGAGGGATAACAGCACAATCACAACAACAAATGGATTCAATGGAAATACAAATATTTAATAGTAAATTTTCATCTTATGCAGGAAATAATGTATCAGGTTCAAATGTGAAACAACTATTAAATACAATAGTTGCACATAATGCAAGTACAACAGACATTTCATTAAAATTAAGTCTTACTATGGAAACTACAAAAATTAATGAAGATAAAGTTAAAGATGAAGTAAGTAAAATTAAAGCTAATAATAGATATAGTGTTGTATTTACACCTACTAGTAGTGGTTTTTATACCACAGTAACAATTAAAAATGTGACACAATAGAAAAAAGAATTTGTGTGAAAAATGTAGATGTCAGTTATCATATATTTTACATAAAATTAAAAAGGAATGATTTATTATGGAAAATGCTGTGGATGCAATTAAAATAGCTTTTGGTATATTGGTGTTTGTTATAGCACTTGTATTAGCTGTATCTGTTGTTGGACAAGCAAGAGCTACTTCTGAAATGGTTTTCCATGTAAATGATAAAACAGAGTTTTATGAATATGTAACATCAGATAATATTGGAAATAATATAACTCAAAACAGTGATAGAATAGTAGGATTAGATACAATGCTTCCTGCTATTCATCGATATGCAAAAGAACAATTTGCGGTTACTATATTTGATAGTTTGGGAAATCCAATTGTTAGATATGACCTTTGGACAGAAAACATTATGCCAAATTGGAATAGGATATTGAAGAATAAACATATAGTAGGTAGCAATGAAGAACGTAATTATAATGATGTTCAGAATAGATTACAAAGATTGCAAAATGTTGTAAATAAAACAATTAATACAAATAGGACAGTTAATGCTGAAGACGATATAAGTAATTTGTATCGTGTTAGTATAGAAGGGAATCATTCAATAAATGTTGGAGCACCTTGGGAAGGAAGTAATGAAGAAATCCTGAAAAGAATACATGCAGATATGACTGGTAAAGAATATAACAAAAATTTAATTACTTATACTGGTAAAAATTTAAAACAATATCAAAATAGAAAATTTATAGAAAAATTTTTAGAAATATCAACAAGAGGAGAGACAATAACAGATGACGAATATTCTATTGAAACAATAAAGGAAAACAAGAAACTAGAGATAATATATATATTACAAGACTAAAGGAGGAAATTAGCATGGGAGATACATTAATTACAGTTATAGCAATATTTTTAGCGGCAATTTTAATGTTCGTGTTTCCGTTAATGTCTATATCTGAAAGAAATGATGATATATCACAACTTTCAGTAGCTACATCTACTGTAGAATTTGTAGATAATATTCGTTCTACAGGAAAAATAACATTAGATAATTATGACAAATTTTTACAACGATTATCTTCTACAGGTAATAGTTATGATGTTGAACTAGAAGTAAGAGTTTTAGACGAAAATCCATTAAAAAAGGCTTCAGAAGCAGATATTACTAAAATTGGAGAAAATGTTTACTATTCTATATATACAACACAAATAGAAGAAGAATTAGGTATAGGGGTAAAAAATCCAAGAAAAACTACAAAACTATTAAAAGAGGGAGATATAGTAATAGTAACTGTGAAAAATACAAATACTACTATAGCACAGATGTTAAAAAACTTTTTCTATAGTATTTCGGGAAATGACACATATAGTATAGAAGCTTCGCATTCAGGAGTTGTTATGACAACTGGTAAATAAAGAAGCAAAAGATAAAGGTGATTTAAATGAAACTACAGAATATGGCAGTTATTTTTGTAATAATTATTATACCTATAACTTTAATTTTATCAGCATACATTGGTATCCAAATAGATACACAAATTTTATGGCAGAATTATGATACTAAATTAATGGATGCAACACATGATGCAATGATTGCATTTCAATTAAATACAATAGATAATGATTATTCAGCAAATTCAGATTCATTAAGAAGAGATATAAAAGCAAGTATAAATACATTTTTTACGGCTCTTGCAACAAACTTAGGAACACCTGGAGCAAGTACAGTGTATATTGAACAATATATACCAGCAGTACTAGTTACATTATATGATGGATATTATATATATTCTCCAGTAGAAACTGAATATAATAACAATGGACATATAGAAACTAAATATGAACATGCATTAAAACCATATATACAATATAGTATGAGATATAAAGAAAGTACATGTGATATTACTGTAAATTATTCTTTAGATAACTATATAACAGTATATGGTTATATGGGAAATGAGTATATTTCAAGATCTGGTTATTTAATAGTTTTAAATGATGTATCTACTGATGGAAAAAATTATAAGGGAACTCCAATAACAAATAGTAATGCAATACAATATTATAAAGAAGCTAGAAAATTTACAGAATGGATTACAAGTAATTCATTTTCTGGTACTACAAAGAAAATTGTAGATGTTGTTATACCACAAAATGCTGTAAAGAGTGATGGAATAGAAAAATATAATGAGTTTAATGGAAATACTATAAAATTACTTGATATTAAATTGGCAAATGACCCAGAAGATGAAATGTCTGATTTTCAGGGACATAAACGAGAAGTTATGAGATTATCAATACAATCAAATTTGAATAATGCAATATATGCATATAATAAGCATACAGTTAAAGATGTTAATTTTAGAATGCCAGTATTAACTCAAACAGATTGGGATAAAATATTAACAAATATTAACGTAATTTCATTTATGCAAGGAATGCCAGTTGGTACTAAAGTATATAGTAATTATGCAATAGTAACAAGTACAAATAATAAACAATATGTTAGCACAGATTCAATATATTTTGTATCAAAAGATGAGTATCATAAAATTTATTGTCCACAATTAAAACAAGCAGTAGATAGTGGTGCAACATTAGAAGGATATAAAAGTATAGATTTTGAAAAAAGAATGAAAAAAGATGAACCAACACAATATGAGTGGTTGCATAATGAAAAATCTTGTTATACTTGTATTGTAAATCCTTTAAGTTTAGACGTAGATTTGCAAACTTATTTAAATACAAATGGAAAACTAAAACAAGCTTTATATAATGCAATAGGGAAAGAAAGATATAATTTAAACAAAACTACCAAATTATTAGAAAATGGTAATAAATAAATTTTTTCTAATATTGTTTTAATTTTTTGAAAAATGGAAAAACTAATAATAAATATATGAAAGGATGTTTTATATGAAAAACATTAAAAAAATATTTATTGTTAGTTTTTTGATTTTACTTTTAATATATGTAACCAACATTACTGCTATACCATCTAGTATAGTTTTATTTCAAGGAGAAAGTTTGAAAATAAATACTGTATTTGGTGTGAATTTACAAAGTAAAAATGCAGATAAAATAAGGTACCAAGCAATACAAACATCAAGTACTATTGCATCTGATACAAGTAAAATTGGAAAGTTGGACTATAAATTAAGTTTGTTTGGTGGAATTCCATTAAAAGATGTAACAGTTAATGTTATACCAAGAACTTCTGTTGTTCCAGTTGGAAATGTAGTAGGACTTAAACTATATACAAGTGGAGTTTTGGTAGTAGGAATGAGTGAAATAGAAGGAATGGATAATAATAAGTATAAACCATATGAAAATACTGGAATAGAAGAAGGAGATATGATTATAAAGATAAATGATGAAGCTGTTACATGTACAGCTGATTTATTAAATACAGTGAATGCTTCAAATGGTAAAGATTTGATTATAAAATATGTAAGAAAAGGTGAAACTTCAACTACTTATATTACACCTATAAAAGTGAGTAATAATAAATACAAATTAGGACTTTGGGTAAGGGATGCAGCAGCAGGAGTTGGAACAGTAAGCTTTTATGAGCCAAGTTCAAAAACTTTTGCAGCATTAGGTCATGGGATACAAGATGTGGATACAGGACAATTGCTTGATATTGCAAAAGGTGATTTTGTTACAACAAAAATATTATCAGTAGTAAAAGGAAAAAAAGGAAATCCAGGTAAGATTCGGAGGTTCTATTGAAAATGGAACAATAGTTGGAGAAGTATATAAAAATACAGAATTTGGGGTATATGGAAAAGTAACTAATATTAGTGCTTTAAATATAGATATATCAAATGCTCTAGAAGTAGCTTCTAGAGATGAAATAAAAACAGGCTCTGCTAAAATAATATGTACATTAGAAGATAATAAAACAAAAGAATATGATGTAGAAATAGAAAGAATATATAAAAACAATAATCAAAATAATAAAAGCATGTTAGTAAAAGTAACAGATTCGGAATTAATAGAAAAGACAGGTGGGATTATCCAAGGAATGAGTGGTAGTCCAATAATACAAAATAATAAAGTAATAGGAGCATTAACACATGTATTAGTAAATGATCCACAAACAGGTTATGGAGTATTTGCAGATTTAATGATAAAACAGGCAAGAGAAGTAAATTAGGTTTATTTTTGTTTGAAATTCGCTTTAGGTAAGTAAATTTTGTGATTTTTTGAGTATATATTTACTTCAAACAATTAAATTTAAGCTAATAAAAAGATCCCCAGTCTGCTTTAGCCGACTGGGGACCTATAATTTATTCTAATAACATTGAACCAATTTCTGTTACATCACCTGCACCTAAGGTTAGGATAATATCATTTGGTTTAGCATTTTCTTTTACATATCTTACTATGTCTTTAAAATCAGGAATGTATTTACAATTTGCTTTTCTTGAAGAGTTTAGCCTATCTGCAATATCTTTTGATGATACACCATAAGTATCAGTTTCTCTTGCAGCATATATATCTGTTATAATTATATTATCAAAGTTACTTAAACTTTCAGCAAATTCATTTAATAAATTTTTTGTTCTTGAATAAGTATGAGGCTGAAAAATAACCCATGCTTTATTGAATTTTTTATTATATAACGCATTACATGTGGCTTTAATTTCTGTTGGGTGATGTGCATAATCATCATAAATAGATATATTATTGAAACTTCCCTTAAATTCTAATCTTCTATGTGCACCAGTAAATTCTAAAAGAGCTTCCTTTATTGTATCACTACTAATTTTATAATAATCACATAAACTGATACATGCAAGTGCATTCAAAACATTATGGTGTCCTGCAACTGATAATTGTATATTAGAATAAAATTGTCCATTTTTATAAACGTCAAAACAAGCAAATCCATTATTATTAAATGCAATATTTTTTGCTGTAAAATTTGCATTTTTATTATTTATTCCATATGTAATAAAAGATGAGACAGTGTGATTTTTTAAGTCTAAACAATTTGTATCGTCTGCATTTAGTACAAGTATTCCATTACTTGGAAGTAGTTTTACATATTTTATAAAAGCATTTTTGATATTATCAAAAGTTTTAAAATAATCTAAATGGTCATTATCTATATTTAGTATGATCTCTGCTTTAGGTCTAAATTTTAAAAAACTTTCTACATATTCACATGCTTCAATTATAAAATATTCGCTATTACCAATTTTATAATTACCGCCAATTTGGTTTAAAATTCCACCAACTTGAATATTAGGTTCTAGACCTGCTTTTAAAAAGCATACAGAAACCATGGAGGTAGTAGTTGTTTTTCCATGTGTACCAGAAATGCCAATAGTATTTTCAAAAGCTTTTGTAAGTTCACCTAAAAAATCTGATCTTTCTATTAAAGGAATATTAAGTTTTTTTGCTTCTAATATTTCAGGGTCATTTTTAGAAATAGCAGCAGTAAAGACTACGGCATCGGCACTCCTTAAAAATTCTAAATTATGCCCAATAGAAACTGGTATACCATTTTTTATTAATTTATCAATAATGTCAGATGAGTGAGAATCACTTCCTGTAACAGTAAATCCGAAAATGTACAAGTATTTCTGCAATTCCACTCATACTAACTCCACCAATACCAATCATATGTATAGTTTTATATTTTTTTATATTTTCAAGATTAGCCAAAACAATTCGCCCCTTTTAAACTTTTCATAAATAAAATTATATACTTTAAATAGTTTTTTTTCAATATTATTTTATGTATTATGTATAAAAAGTGTTAAAAATATGCATAATTAAAATAAGAAAACGAAAAAATTTCTTTTTGTAAAAAAAAGAAGGAAAAAAAAGATTTATGACGAATAATATATTTGTACATAAGAGTACGAAATATTAAAAACATTGGAAGGTGGGTGCACAAAATGCAAATAACAGATGTACGTTTAAGAAAAGTAAATTCAGAGAACAGAATGAAAGCTGTTGCTTCTGTAACATTCGATAATGAATTCGTAATACACGATATCAAAGTTATCGAAAGTCAAAATGGATTATTTATAGCTATGCCAAGCAGAAAAACTCCAAACGGAGATTTCAAAGATATAGCTCATCCAATTAATGCTGAAACAAGAGAAAAAATTCAAACAGCTATTTTAGAAGCTTATGATGCTCCAGATGCTGAAGAATCTACAGAATCAGCAGAATAATAAATGTATATAAAAAGGCTAGGTGATACAAAAGTATACCTAGTCTTTTTATATACATATTATAAAAAGTATGTTAAAATTTATATACAGTCAATAATCGGAAACAGAGTAAGAGTGTGAATATAGTGAATTAAAAGAAGATTAAATAAAATTAGATATAGAAAATACAAACTGCATTCAGTAAGAAAAGTTCAAATACAAAAAAATCATAAATCTCCTAACACATGCATACAAATAAAGTAGCATATGTTAGGGGGATTTTTTATGTTTTTAGTATTTAATAAACAAAAGATCATATCATATTTGGTAGCATTTACAACAGTTGCAGTACTATTTTGTGGAGCAGGTTTTTTTGTGCCTAAATTTGATGAAACAGTGGAAATTTCTACTGCTAATACAAAATTACTTCCAATATATTCAGTCGAAACCGAAGAAAAGAAGATTTCTCTCACTATTAATTGTGCTTGGAATGCAGATGACATAGATAAAATATTGGATACATTAAGTAAATATAATGTACAGGTTACATTTTTTATGGTAGGAGACTGGGTAGATAGATTTCCGGAAGCAGTAAAAAAGATTGCAAGTAATGGTCATGAAATTGGAAACCATTCTAATACACATCCACATGTAAATAATTTAAGCCTAGAAAAGAATGCAGAACAAATAAAAACATGTGCAGATAAAATAGAAAAGTTAACTGGAAAAAGAAGCACTTTATATAGAGGTCCTTATGGAGAATATAATGATGTTGTTATAAAAGCAGCTGAGAATGAAAATCATAAAGTTATACAGTGGTCATTAGATACTTTGGATTATAAAGGGTTAACAGCAGAAGAAATGTGGTCTAGATTAAAAGATAAGTTAACAAATGGAAGTGTTGTTTTAATGCATAATGGAACAACTCATACAGCAGATGCACTAGATAAACTTATATATAATATAAAGCGGAAAAGGCTTTAATATTGTAAAAGTATCAGATTTGATTTATAGTGAAAATTATACTATTGATAATACAGGTATGCAAAAATTGGTAAAAAAATAGAATAATAAAGTTTATAGTGGGTATGATAAATATATAATCTTATGAGGAGTATAGTAAATGTCTTTTATTGGAATTATATGTGAGGGGAAAAATGAGAATTATATAAACCAAATTTTAACAAAAAATT
>CAQOYX010000067.1 GCA_948852375.1 uncultured Clostridia bacterium | reverse complement strand
AGGAAGTCGGTTGAAAGAAAAACTATAAGTTTCCAAAATTTAAGACACTACATTATAAGTGTAAAATAAAGATTTATAGAAAGAAAAATATGTAAACAAAGAGTAAATTATATTTATGAAAATATATATAATAAAGACAAAATTAATGAATTCTTTTTCGAGAAATACAAAGATATGGAATATATCCAAGACCTTCAAAATAAATACTATAGTTTTCTTAATAATAAAGAAGAAATAGAAAATATTGAAAGTGAGGAGGAAGAAATGTGAGAATAGAAAACAAATATAATGATGTTTATTATACTACATGTGATGATGTTGGAGAAAATACAGGGGGATATTTTATACAATTTTATTCAGATCCAGATTTTATAGATGAAATTGATAATATGGTTTTGCATAAAGAAACAGAAGAAGTAAATAATCCTGAAAAATATATACATGAATACATAGTAAATGAAAAGTTAGACTTATTAGTTGCTAGAAAAGCACTTGAAAATGGGATAAAAGATAATCCTAAAATACTAGAAGTTATTGACATGTTTATGAATAATGGAGACAATAAAGCACTTGAACAATTATATGCAATAACTAAAGATAAATTATTAGAGATTCTTATTACATGGAAAGTGGAATATGGAGATATTATAGATGATCCAAAAACTAATATCAGTTATATGTATAATGATATTATAGGATATGTATGGGACAAATATGGATTAAATGAAATGACACAAAGAATAAAAGGAACTACAATGATAAAAAAAGAATTAGAAGAAAAGATTGTTAGTACATTTGAAAATCAATTAAACACAAATAGAAATAAATTTGAATTAAACAAAGATATAGAGTTAGCTGATTATTCAATTACTGAATTAAATTATCTTGTATCTAAAAATATTATTAAAGTATCTAATATATCTAATTTAAAATTTAGGTTGGAACAAAAATATATTGATCGCTTTTTAGAAAAAAAGTGGGAGGATCTTACAGATATACCCTTTATAGAAAAAAAGGGTGAAGAAATACTAGATGGTACATATTGGGATTTTACAAAAGGACTAACAACTAAAGAAGATATTTGGCACTATTTTGACCATAACTACTCAAAAGGTGTACATTTTTTACTATATGAATTAGATAATAGCCAAATAGAGAGTACACAAGAATTAGTTGATATTATAAAAAATATGGAAAAAATAGATATACTTAAAATAAAAACTAGTGCTGAATCTTTAGATTTAGCAAATACATTTTTTACATTTGAACTAAAAAGAGCAATTTTAGATAAACTAGAAGTAATCGAAATGAATCATCTTCAAGAAAAAATGTCATACGAAGAGATTAAAACAGATATTATAGATACCATTAGTGAAATATCCGAATTATATGGAGTTAAAATTGAAGATACTGAAGAAGATGAAGTTAGGGAATAAAAAGGGAATTGAAAGCTCAAATACAAGTATTTATAATAATATTATGAAGTTATAGGTTTGTACACGCATAAACTTATAACTTTTAATTTTATATAAAGAGGAATTTGTAAATGATTTTTGTATTAGGAAATAAAGATTTATTATTGAAATCAAAATATTATAAACCAGAAAATAATTGGGATTATCCATTAGAAGAATTGGACCATGTAATAAATGAAAATACAGATAATGACATGATATATGTTGTTGCAGATGATAAAAGAATCTATGAGACATCTTGCAAAAGAGAAAACTTACTAAAATTGTATAAAGACTTAAATCAAGAAATAAAATTAAGAGATTTTGAAATGGCTGCTTTAAGTGTTTCTATCAAATATTATGTTAAAGCTGGTATTGATGTTGCAAAAGCAAAATTAAATAAATGGCAAGAAGAAATGTCAAATTACAATCCTAATATTGATGAAATCCTAAAAGATTTTAAAATAATAATAGAACCTATTGAAACATATAGAAATAGTAAAAGAAAGTTTGATGTAAGGCTTACAGAAAAAGCAAGTACAGTTGTTACAATAGAGGCAACTTCTAAAGAAGAAGCCTTAGAAAATGCTATGCAACAATACAACGATAGAGAAATAACATTTGATTATGAAGATTATGAGGAAATAGATGTAAAAGCAACTGAAAAAATTGATATTAATGTACCTGAAGTTAGTTTATCTGGTAATTTATATTTTTCATTTGATGGAATACGAGACTGGGAAAAATTAAAAAAATCTAATATAAAAGATTTAGAATCTGATGGAGAACTTATAACAATGCAAATGGATAAAGTTGATGAAAATCCTTTAAATGTTGCATTAATATCAGAAGAAGGCAGATTATATCTTATATCTTATTTGTATGATAATAAAGAATGTAAAACAGATAATTTAACAAGTGATCCTATAAATGATGAAATAATGAAAAGTGAAGAAAGTTTAAAAGATTATATGATGAATTATTTTATAAATGTATATGTAGAGAACATGGATTTAATTAATAATTTTTACAATCAGGAAGAAGAGGAGGAAATGTAAATTGGAAAGTGATAGAGATTATATAATGTTTGTTTTAGGTTATGATTTATTAAATAAAGAGTTCTCAAATAGTTCCAATCCAGAATGCGATATTGTTTATGATAAGTGTAAACAAATAGCAGAAGACTTTTTAAAATCTGATTATAATTTAACAACAGAAAGTCTATATGAAGCCTTAGTTGTATATATAGATGAAAAGAATCATCTTAAATTTTTTGAAAATGAAGAAGAAAATGAAAGAGAAACATAGGAGGTAAAGATTTGAATACATTAAAGAGTTTAAAATTGAATGAAGTAGATATAGAAGATACTGAAGTTGAAATACCAGGATGTTGTTTTTCTATTGACTATGATAATTTAAATGAAGAAGATTCTTACAATATGCTTTTAGAGATTATTGCCGAAAAGGTTGAAGTAGTTAATTATAATGAAAAAACCAATGTAGCAACTTTAGACTTATCTGGCTTTGTGTATGAAAATTTTAATGTACTTGATAATATAATTGATATTCCTTGTCATGATCCACAAGATGAATACCTTAACATTATAGTTGCTATGATTAATGGATATGAAGGAAAACCCTACTATGATGCTTTTTTAGAAGCATATAAAGAAAATAAATTTGTTGATTCAAATACAGAGAATAAAAATGAAGAAAGTAATGAGGTTGAAATATAACAATGGATAAAATAAGAAAAATACAAATAAAAACCTTATTTAATGGTTGGAAAGATGTAACATATGAACAAGCTAAAAGATGTGTACAAAATTGGATGCAAGGAATTGTAACCAAAAGTGAGCAAGAAAAAATAGATTATATAAATACAGAAAAAATTAAAGAAATTACAGTAGATGACATATTAAGATATGAAGAAGAACAACATATAATTTTTAAAAGAAACCTATCTCTATGGCAAGATGGAATAGAGTTTGCAAAGAATAGAATAGAAACATTCTACAATAAACAAAAAGATTCAGAAGATATAAAGTACATAACCATAAAAGAAGTTGGAGAAAAGCACTCAATAAGATTGGCAAATCTAATGTTTGAATTAGGATATGGAGAATGGGTATTTAGAGATTATGAAAAACTAGAAGAAATGCAGAAACAAATAATTGAAATTTTACGAGATGATGAAGGGATTGATGAAATATTAAATAAGAAGCAAATAACAAAGGAAATTCTTTATGAACAAATAAAGGGTAATATTTTAGAAAATGAAATAAATGATTGTATTAATGATAAGAAAAATTATGATGAATTTATTAAAAATAAACTAGATGAATATTTACAAGATGGATGGTTAAAACAGAATGAGTTTGATTTTCTAAATAATAATTTACTCAAATTGTCAGAAAAATGTTTTTCAGAATTGAAAGATAATATGAGTTTAGAAGAAGAATTAAATATGATAGATAAAAATATACGAGCTATGTTAGAAGCATTATCAGAAAATTTAGAAGAAGAGAGGTAAAACAAATGGAACAAAAAAGAAAAGAAGAAATATTTAATAAACTAGTGGGTTATGTTTCTGAACATTGTAGTACAGAAGAAGATGAGTACATTGCATTTACAAAAATAATAGGTTTAACAAAAGAAGAAATGAATGAATTAGGTATTGAGTTTGAAAAAAATTATAGTGAACTAGAAGATGAACAAGAAAGAGATTAGATATGAAATTAGAGGAGATATTGAAAAAATTACAAATATATACTAATATTCCAAGACTACAATTTCAGTTTGAAACAGATGAATATGTATATATGGCTGATACAATGGATCAAGTTAATTATATATTACAAAATTTAGAACTTATAGAAGGTGGAAAACAAAATTTAAAAAAATACAAGGATGATAAGGAAACTATATCTAATATCAAAGAAGGACTGAAGTATTATGAAGAAGCAATAGAAAAAAGCATGGAAAATTTAAAAGAAAATTACTTAAAACATTGCAACAAATTAGATAGATTAGCACAAATAGAGGAGGAAGAAAATGGATTACTATAAATATGTAGAATTAGATGAGAATGATTTTAAAGGTGAAATAGCATCTATATTTAAATTAGATTTAGAGAGAGACCTTTTTGATATACAAGAAGATGTTTTTAATATTTTGCAGAATAAAGAAGTGTTAGAATTAGAAGAAAAAAAGGATATAACATTAAATAAATTAAAAATAGAAGAAACTACATGCTTTTATATTTCTAAGAAAGAAACTGATAAAGGATATTCTTTTCGTATATTTGATAATTATGATATGGCGAAGAGTGAGTATGATTTATATGTAAAAACAATGACAGATTGGCATAATTCAAAAACAACATATTTTGATGATTTTTTCAAAGCAGGAGACCTCGTAAGTGAAGATATAGTAAATGACTTTCTAAATTCAGTACCACCAGTAACACATTATGAAACATTTATACAAGCAGGAGAACCATATGGTGAAAGATTTGATACTGAAGATAACAAATGGAAAGAAACATATACAACTTTTGAAAAAGAAGCTGCACATTGGATTTATAAAGGAAACTGCTTTAAAAATAAAAATGTAGATCAAACACATATAAATAAGCCACCATATATGTGTGAAGATGAAGAGACTGAAGAAAGGTAAAAAAACGATGGAAAAGAATAAAGAAATATTTAAAATAGTAGATAATTTAGAAGACTATACAGGTGATAAACTTTTATTAAAAGATAATGAAATAATTTCTAGTTTTAGGAAAAATGGATACTTAATAACTATTGAAGTCAATGGAGAAGTAGAGATTGAAAATAAAAAAGGCATAGAAATCCCTTTATATGATGATGAGTTAAAAAAAGCTATTGAAGATGGAACATTTCAAAATAAGTATAATGTTATTCATAATAATTGGCTTGAAATATGCTATTATGAGGAAATGGAGAATGGAGAAGATGATTATTTAAATTGTGATAGTGAAGTATATTATGGGATAGATGAAATAGGAGGAAATAAAGAAGAGATAAAACAAATTTTGAAAGATTGGTTGGAGGATTATATAAAAGAGAATCAAGAAGAGGAAGAAATGGAATAAATTTAGAATAATGAAGTGATTATAATGAAAAAAGAATATATTATTAAGTTTAAAGATTCACAAGCATACATAAAAAGTTTAGAAAGCAAAACTGATATGTACACTTTTGATATAAAAAATGCTAAAAGATATGAAAAAGAAGATGCAGAAAATATTATAAAAAATAAGAATGAACTTGAAGTTGTAAATTATCAAAAAGAGTTATACAAATCAAAAAATGAAGGTTTTAAATTGTTTGCAAAAGCACTTATAGTACAAGAAAATGATGATATTTCAAATGAAGATATTGAACTGTTTGAAAAAGAAGTAAAAAGTGATGGAATGTATGTTGCTTGCAGTAGTCTAAAGAATAAATATCCTCAAAATATTTTAATAAATGAAATGGAAAGAATATCTCAAAAATTAGAATTTAGAACTCATTGTGATAAAAAGCCAGAATTATATAAGAATTATAAAGAAATATGCAAGGAATATGATTATGATGATGAAAGGCAATTAGAAATTTTAAAACTAACATTTTATGAAAAATATATCACAAGAGATATAACTGAAGAAGATGAAATTGAATTACAAGAAGATTAGGATGTGAAAGTATGAAGAAGAAAGAATATAAAGATGTAACATATGGTATGAAATATAAAGAATTTTCAAAAATTTTAAGTAGAAAAATGATGCTCGTAAAAGATTGCAAAGGATATGAAAAATTTAAAGCTGATATAAAAATATTAAGAGATAGTAGAGAAAACTGTGGTAATGCAACATTACTTGCAAATCATTGGATGAGATCTATATGTAATATGTCTAAACAAGAATTAATTAAATTAGTAGATAATTATCAAGAAGGATACTTCAATCCATATCAGTTTTCAGCAGAACAGGAGGAAACTAATTTGAATAATGAAAATGAGGAGGAAGAAGAAAATGAATTATAATGCTTTAGCAGTATGCCAAAGTCCTAATGAAAAGCCTTTTATTGTTTCAATTTATACATATTTTGATAAAGATGTTGTAATTTCAAATTTAGAAAGATTTAAAAGAAAATATAAAGATACAGAAATAAAAGTTCTTTCAAGTTGGATAGAAAAAAAAGAAATAATAGATATTAGAGAACTGTTTTATAAAAGAATTTGCGAGAATTATATAAAAACAATGGATACACAAGTATTGTTTCAAAGTCCTCAAAATAATAACTCAATCGTTCATGCTTATATTAGAGATGAAGCTATAGACTTAAAATATGAAAAGAAGATAAATCTTCAAAATTATAAAGAATATTTAAATGGTGAAGAATCTGTTTATGAATATGATACATATGAAGATTTTTATGAAGCATTTGTAAAAGATTTCATATTGGAGGATATAAGAGATTTAGGATTATTTAATGGAAAAAATAATGAATGGGATTTTTATATATCTTATAATGATATGATATTATTAGGAATGGAAGATGAAATAAATAAAAGCATTGAAGAAGAAATTGCAGAAGACTTAAAAAAAGAAAATGATGAAGAAGAACAGTAAACATAAAATAATGTAAATTTAGATGCCCTCATACAACTAGAATTAGTAAAATACAAATTTTATTTGTAAAAAGACTACACAAATAAAAAATAATATGATACAATAAAAAACGAAAATTATAAAAAGCACATTGAAATGTATGAAACGAATGTTTATCAAAAATGAAAAAACAATTTGACATAATATTTTTTGGAGCAATTTTGGTGCAATTTTGGTGCAATCGTTTCAACACAGAACTACCAAAACCCACTAAAATCAACAAAGTTCAACAAAGCAAAAAAATGAGCAAATCAAGTGGTTAGAGGCTCGAAAGCCTTGAAAATAGATAGAAAAATTAAAAAGGAGGAAGAAGAAATGTCAGGACACAGTAAGTGGCATAATATAGCAGCAAAAAAAGGAAAAGCAGATGCTGCAAGGGGAAAAATATTTACAAAACTAGGAAGAGAATTATTAGTAGCAGTAAAACAAGGTGGACCAGATCCAGCACGGTAATTCAAAATTAAAAGATGTTATTGCAAAATGTAAAGCTGCAAATATGCCGAATGATACAATAAACAATGCAATAAAAAAAGCAAGTGGAGCTGGTGATAGTGCAAATTACGAAGAAGTAATATATGAAGGATATGGACCAAATGGAGTTGCTGTTATTGTAGAGGGAAGTACAGATAATAGGAATAGAACAGCATCTGATGTTAGACATGCTTTTGATAAATGTGGAGGAAATCTTGGGACTACTGGTTGTGTATCTTATCTATTTGAAAGAAAAGGTGTAATTGTAATAGACAAAGAAACAACAGATAAATCAGAAGATGATTTAATGATGATCGCATTAGAAGCAGGAGCTGAAGATGTAAGTAGTGAAGAAGAGTGTTATGAAATTACAACATCACCAGAAGATTTTTCAAATGTTCGTGAGGTTCTTGAAAAAGAAGGATTAGAATTTGTAGAAGCAGAAATAAGTCAAGTTCCAAATACATATGTTGCATTAGATGAAAAAGGTTCAGAAAGAATGCAAAGATTAATTGATATGTTAGATGATTTAGATGATGTAATGAATGTATATCATAATTGGGAAGAGTAATGTGTTCTAAAATAAAAAAATAAAGCATATATTTTTAATATATGCTTTATTTTTTTATTAATGAAATGAATAGAGAATTGTAAAGAGTTAATAGCTAGTAGTAGATAGGAGGACAAACATTGCTTAATTTAAATGAAATATTATCATATTTTCCTAAAAGAATAGCAAATGAAATAAATAAAAGAATTGTTCGGAACTGCTAATTCTAATGAAATTACTTTATTAGAAGAAATTAGAGTAAGGGCTTCTAAGCCTATAGTCTTAAAATATTCAAATTCAGAACAGATATTAGAAACTGTAATAACAACTAAAGAGGAAATATTAGAAATACTTCAATATATATGTAATAACTCAATTTATTCATATCAAAA
>CAQOYX010000066.1 GCA_948852375.1 uncultured Clostridia bacterium | reverse complement strand
AATGCAAATTACTATTGCAGTTTTTCCTGTATCTGCTAACCATTTTGATTTCAATATATTTATTATTTATAACAACATTATTACCATTATCTGAAGTAATTTTCATCTTATATTGCTTTCCTAACAAATAAACTGTTTCTCCATCTTCAAAAGTTATATTTTCTTTTTGTTCTCCAAATGTATTATAAAAGTCTTGTTGTTTTTTTATCCAATTTGCTTTTTTCTTGACAAAGTCTTTTGCTTTATCTAATGACATTTTCATTGGTATTGATAAAGTTACTTTTTTATCTATGTTCACTTTTAGATTAATATTTTTTACTTTTTTTCTTTGAACATAAAAATATATCTTTTCTCCATTATATTCAATAAAATCCTTTTCCATGTTTCATCCTTCCTAGACAATTAGTATTTCATTAGTGCTATATTTATAATTTCCTCTATTAGTTTATCTAATTCTTCAAGGTCTAGATCAATATTTTTTCTTGTTGCATACATAAATATTGTATCATCTATTGCTTGAGCAATTTCATTATGAATATCTGTATTATAATGCCAATCTCTTTTTATTTTACTTTCAATCTCTCTTTGAATAGTTAAAGCAATCTCTCCTATTTCTTCTATGTTAGCATTTTCTTTCATTCTTGGAATTAATTTATCATATATAACTCCATAAAAAGCTCTTGAATTTTCTGTTGTTATATTAGTTGGATAGCTAATTCCAGAATTTCCTTTTCTAAAATCTTCTTTAATATATTGCATTTTTTGTAAGTACTCACTATCTGTAATTCTTCTATTTCTATATTCTTCAATAGTTTCTTCAATTCTTGTAGAAAATTTTTTGTAATAAGCTGGATCTTCTTTAAATTTTTCACTTATAGTTCTTGTTAGTCTTGTTCTAATAGCATCTGCTTTTCCTCTATCTGTAACCATCTTTTCTAATTCTTTATCAAAGTTTTTTGCATCTGTTATATCTACTGGTTCTGTTATTCTCATCATTTCCTGTGCAACTACATAATTGTCTAATAATTTTTGCAGCTTAGCTTCATATTCCTTATGGTCTATCGTTTCAGAGTATCTTAATTTTACTGTTGCTCTTAATTTTTGATAGAAAGCTAATGCTTTTCTTAATTCACTTATTTTTTCTTTTCCCACTTTGTAATAAGCCTGGTCACTTGGCAAAATTATGCTTAACATACTTCCCAATTTGCATAGTTTATTGTAAAAATTTTTTCTAATTTTTTCATTTTCTAGAAATATTTCATATTCTTCTAAATCATTTTTATTCTTTATATTTTTAAATAACTCTTTAAGTCCTTCATATGCATCAAACATATTATTTATTTCTGTATCAATGTAATAAACAGATGATTTAATATCTTCTTCATTAAATTCTTCTAATCCCGCTTCTTGATACATTGTTAATGCTTTATCTAATTCTCCTAAAAGTCCCCTATAATCAACTATATAACCATAATCTTTTCCATCACAAAGTCTATTTATTCTTGCTATGGCTTGTAATAAATTATGTTCTTTTATTTGCTTATCCAAATATAATGTTGAAGCTTTGGGTGCATCAAATCCTGTAAGTAATTTATCTACAACTATTAGTATGTCTATATCTCCATTTATAAATTTAGATTTTATAGTTTCTTCATATTCTTCTTCGTTTTTATAGTTTGAAATAGCATTTATATAAAATTTCTTTACAATATCATTTGTATCTTCATCAATACTTCCTTCTCCTTCTCTCATGTCTGGAGAAGATATTACTACTGCAACTTCTAATTCAGGAAATTCATCTTTAAAAATGTTATAATATTTTACTGCTTCTACTTTTTTGTTACATGCAAGCATGCTATTAAATCCTGTTCCTTTTAATGTTTGATTATAATTATTTGCTATATCCCATGCAATCAATTCCAATCTTTGTTCAGATGAAGCAACTTTTTCAAATCTACTCCATTTTTTCATTACATCCATTTTTTGTTCTTCTGTGAGATTTCTTGTTAGCATATCTAGTCTTATATCAATAGCTTCTTTTGAAACTTCCTGGTCAACCATTTTTCCTTCATAAATCAATGGTACTATAGATTTATCTTTTAAAGCATCGTCTAAAGAATATTTATGTATTAATCCTCCAAATTTATCAAATATATTTCTATCTCTTTTCATAATAGGTGTTCCTGTAAAAGAAATATATATTGCTCCTTTGAATACTTCTTGCATCCTTCTATTTATCTCACCATATTGAGTTCTATGTCCTTCATCAACTAATATAAATGTATTTTGTGCATCTAGTGAAACTCCTGATTTCACTACTGTTTCAAATTTATTTACAACAGTTGTTATAACTCTTATTTTTTCATTTTTAATTAAATCAGTTAAATTATTTCCAGTTGTAGCTCTTGCTGCTTCTACTCCAATTCTATTAAATGTTTTATGTATTTGTTTGTCCAAATCTACTCTATCTGTAACTATAACTACTTGTGGATTTTGTATTTGTTTATCTTCCATCAATTTTTTTGTTATATATACCATGGTTATGGATTTACCAGAACCTTGTGTATGCCAAATAACTCCACCTTTTTTGTCATGTTTTATTCTTTCTAACATTGCTTTTACAGCAAAATATTGTTGGTATCTACATATCTTCTTTTTTCCTGCTTCAAAAATTATAAAGTCTTTTATTAATTCTAAAAATCTTTCTTTTTCAAATAGTGAAATTATATCTCTATCTTGCTTTGTTACTTGTCTCCCAATTACAGTTTTATTTAGTAATTCATTTTGTTTTTCCACATATTGTTCACTCCATGTTGACCAAAATTTATCTGGTGTACCACATGTAGCATATTTTGTTTCATTTTTATTAGCAGCCATAACTATTTGTATAAATTTAAATAGCTGAGGAATATAATCGGGCTTTTGATTTCTTATATTTTGAGAAATTGCTTGAATTATTGGTACTGATGCATCTTTACATTCTATTACTGCTAAAGGTATTCCATTTACAAATAAAACAATGTCTGGTCTTGCATAATCTTTACCATTCATTCTTAATACTGAAAACTCTTCTGTAACATAAAAATCATTATTTTCTGGATGTTCAAAATCTATATATTTTATATCAAATGACCTTTTTGTTCCATCTACCATATTTTCTTGATAAGATTTTCCTAATGTTAATAAATCATATATTTTTTCGTTTGTGCTAATAAGCCCAGTTACTAAATCTTCATTTAAATCTTTCATAGCTTGTCCTATGGTACTTGCTGAAAATTTATATTTTTCCCCTTTATATTCATAATTATTTATTTCATTTAATTTTTTAGCTAATATATCTTTAAATATTACATCTGTTAAAATATTATTTCTTAAATTCTTATTTTCTTCTCCAGATATATATTTATACCCTAATCTCTGTAATACTTCTATAGCAGGCCTTTGACTTGTAGACATTTCATTAACTACTGGTATTTTTTCTTCCATTTAATTTGCCCCCATAAATTAAATTTATATTTTTACTCTTACTTTTCCAGTTAATAATTGTTGCATTAAACCTTTCTTTAGTTTTTCATAATTTTTCTTCTGTTGCTCTAGCATAATTTGCTGTTTATTGATTAGTTCAACAAAAGATGCGAATTTATTTTGAAGTTCTATTGGTGGAACAGATATTTTAACTTTTTCAAATATAGATTTAGATAACTCTCTAAATGTTGAACCTGCACCTAATTTATTAAAATAATATGTATTGTTTTTTAGTGTATAGTATAAATAAAGATTATTTAATTCTTGCTTGCAAATACAATTTTTAAACCCTTGATTACAACACATTTCATTATTTGTTATTGCAACTTTACCTATTGGAGCTCTAGTAGTAAATAAAACTGTACCTTTAGGCATTAATCTTAAAGATTTACTTTTTTGACCTATTTTTGTAATCTTTCTCTCCGTATCAAAGATATAAATGCTATTATTATCTAATTCAGCTGGCGTAATCCAGCATATATTTCCATTCCAATTTTCCATGTTTGAAGTACTTGGTGTCGTTCCTGTAACAATTTCAGAAATTTGTCCTATTGGTTTATAGGCAAAATTTTTTGTATTATTTATAACATCCCCAAACATCTTTACAAATTGAGATTTAATAAATTGATTCTTTTCTTCCAACAATTTTTCATATTTATTAATAATACAATCTAAGTTTTTTAACAACTTTACTATTTTTTCTTGTTCTTCAATTGTAGGCAACAAATATTCAAAATTTGCTAAAGCTTTAAAACTTAAACTATGTCTTACACTTCCCTGTGTATTATTTTTCACATTTTCAAAAAACTCATGAGTTTGAAAATAATATTTAAAATATTCTGGTAATAATTTCGTTTTGTCCACTTCAAAAACAATATACATTGGGCTTAAAACTCCATATTCATATTCTTCTAATATATCTATTGAGCCAACGTTTACTCTAGATGGATTATATGCAAACTGTTTTTTTCTGATTATTTTATAATTAGAAATATTCTCGCTATGTACTGTTCCTTCAAAATAGTCTTCCTGTACTATAAATCCTTGTGAGTTTGTCACGCTTAAAACTTTTTTTATATTTTCATTCTTGTTTCTTTCAGATATTTCTGTTAAAACTTCTTTTAATTTGATTTTTTTCCATTTACACATAATCAATATGCCTCCTACAATCCTATTTCCTTTAGTGCCTCATTCAATTCTTTTTCTAATATTTTTATTTCTTTATCAATCTTTTCAATATTTTTCTTTGTTTCCTCTATATCAATTTCTTCTTCCTCTTCAAAAGTATCTACATATCTTTTTATATTTAAGTTATATTCATTTTCTTTAATCTCATCCATTGTTGCAATATGAGAATACTTTTCAACTTCTTTATAATTTTTATATGTCTCTAATATTTTTTTAATATTCTCCTCTATTAATGTATTTTGATTTTTCCCCTTTTCATATTCACGACTTGCTTCAATAAATAATACATCTTTTCTAGTTCTATTCTTTTTAAATACAACTATTGTTGCAGGTATTGAAACTCCGTAAAATAAATTTTCTGGCAATCCTATAACGCTATCTATTAAATTATCTTCTAAAATTCTTTTCCTAATTAGTCCTTCTGATGCACTTCTAAATAAGGCTCCATGAGGTAATACAACTGCCATTCTTCCGTCTTTAGCTAAACTTTTTAACATATGCTCTATAAAAGCATAATCACCTATGCTTTTTGGTGGAACTCCATATTCAAATCTATTATATGGATCCATTGTAGCTTCCATTTTAAATGTATTTTTCTTTTTACCATCATCAATAATTGTTGAATTTGCAGACTCGAATCCTTTTGCCCATTTATCTAGTGAAAATGGTGGATTAGATACTATTACATCGAATTTCATTAAGCCATCATGTTCCAAGTGCAATGGATTAGCTAAAGTATCTCCCCATTCAATATGAGCATCATTAACACCATGTAAAAACATATTCATCCTGCATAAATTATAAGTTGAACTATTACTTTCTTGTCCATATACACTGACTTTTTTGTCTTTAACTTCTTTAAATGCTTTTAGTAATAATGAACCAGAGCCACATGCTGGATCGTAAATTCTATCATCTTCTTTTGGTTCAACTAACTTAGCAAGTAATGTGGATACTTCTGCTGGTGTATAAAATTCTCCACCCTTTTTACCTGAATCTCCTGCAAATCTTGCTATCAAATATTCATAAGCATTTCCTATTACATCCAAATTTCCTATTTTTGATGGTCTTAAATTTATGTCTTCATTATTAAAATCAAATAATAAAGTCTTTAATATTGCATTTTTCTCTTTCTTTTTTCCAAATATAACTTCACTATTAAAATCAACACCTGCAAATAAATTTAATAACTTAACACCATTTAAAGTCGTTATTGTTTCTAATGCTTTATTTATAATTTCACCTATATTATCTTCATTTCTTTTATTATATAAATAATCAAATGTACATTCTTCCTTTAATACAAATTTACTTCTAGAAAGATATCTTTCTATCATTTGCTCATTTCCCTTGTACATTTCATTTGCTTTTTCTTTTTCTTCTTTATATGTATCACTTAAATACTTAACGAAGAGCATTACTAATGCATAATCTTTATAGTTTCCTCCAGGTATACTACTCCTTAAAGTATCACAAGCTGACCAAATTGTTCCATTTATTTTATCTTGCAATTGTTTTTTATTCATCTTACTTCTTACCTCCATTTATTACTTTATTTACTATTGAATTATAATAATTATCTTTTTCTATTATCATTTGATTATATAATTTTTTCTGTTTCTTCCAACTAAAAATCAATTTTGATATTTTTTCTTGTTCTTTAAATGTTATATTTGGAATTTCTATTAATCTTAGTTTAGCAACTGGAATTGATTTAACGACAGTTCCGATAATAATTGTTTCTAACTGTCTACTTGATTCCTTACTCTCTAAAAACCATCTTAAAAATTCATTATTTATCTTTTTATTATTGCATCTTATAATACAATATAAATTATTAATTAGCAGTCCTGCTGTTTTTTCATCTACTAAAATAATTTTACTCGGTAAAGAAAGTCTAAAAATTAAATCTCCTTTTTGTGTAACATAACTGCTTAAATCTTCCATACTATAAAAATCATCATATTCTATTTTCTCTTCGTAGCATCTTATATTGAAAACTTTATATTTATTTGTTTCATTTCCTTTATATACAGCTTCTTTTCTTTTAAGAACCACTCCAATATGTATATCTGCAACATCTTCTAGCTTCATATAAGCCTCCTCTCATTTGTTCTAAATATTTTATAATACAATTTTAGTTGTTTGTCAAGTTTTTTTGTTATATTTATTTTAGAACTCACTTATTAATATGAGTTTTCAATAGTTTTTATTTCTAATGCATGTAATCGATTTAAAATTTTATTATATGATAGAAAAATACTATCTAAAATCTTCTTTTCTTATCTTTTTTTCTGTAATATTATTAAAACTTTTTTCAAAATTTCTCGAAAATTGCTTTTTTAAAATTTTCTAAGTAAGGCTAAAGTATGCTATTTAATGCATAAAAATGTATGGACTGTACCAAAATTGTCCCACTTTTGTAAAAATAGATTTTTAGTTAAAAAAATTAGAGTCCACAATTTTTTGCGACTCTAATAAAATTTATAGCTACAGGAGCAAATTTTAAACTTGCAACCTTCGGATTATGCGAATTAGAATAATTATAACTTTTATTCCTCTTCAAACATATCTTTACCAACTCCACAAAGTGGACATACCCATGTATCTGGTAAATCTTCAAATGGTGTTCCTGGTTCTATTCCATTATCTGGATCTCCTATTTCAGGGTCATATTCATACCCACATGCTAAACATTTATACATTTCATTACCTCCTCTTAATTTAAATATATTTTTATAACCGAGTTGCAATTACTGCAATTACGATTAATGCAAACGACAAAGCTTTCCATATTCCACTTTCTAGAAGCACTATTGCAAACATTCCAAATGTTGCACTAATTCCATATAATACTAAAACTGCTTCTTTTTGTGTAAATCCCTTTTTTAACATTTGATGATGTAAATGTCCTTTATCTGGCATTACTACTGCTTTTAATGATTTTCCTTTTATCAATCTTCTAATAATTGCAAATAATGTATCAAATATAGGTAATGCCAGTACAATTAATGGTGCTACTATTACTATTAATGTATACGTTTTTGCAACTCCTAGTATTGATATTACTGAAAGAGAGTATCCTAAAAAGTTTGAACCTGTATCTCCAATAAAAGTTTTTGCTGGATTAAAGTTAAATGGTAAAAATCCAGTTAATGCTCCTGCCAATGCTGTTATCATAATAATTGCAATAAGAGGTGAACCATTTAATGAAAATATTATTATTAATGATAAACATGATATTAATGAAATCCCTGATGACAACCCATCTAATCCATCAATTAAATTTATTGCATTTGTAATTCCTACAATCCAACCAAGTGTTAATATAGTAGAAAATACACTGTTTAATTGCATCAATTCTTCTGTATTAAAAAATGGAATACTAATATGTTCTATTTTTAGTCCACTCATGATAACGATACTTGCTGCTATTATTTGTGCTATAAGTTTTATCATTGGTGAAATCCCTTTTAAATCATCTATAAAACACGTTAATATTATAACCAATGCTCCTAAAAAAAATCCGTACTAATTTTATATAATATTGTTCTTCACCTAAATTAATTGATTTTTCTATTGCCATAATAGTAATCAAATATATAATAGAAACTAAAAAACCAGCAATAACAGCAAGTCCACCTAAACGTGGCATAACTTTTTTATTAATTCTTCTTTCATCTTTTGGTGAATCTAGTGCTCCTACTTTTTTAGCCATTTTAATGGTATATGGTGTAACAACAAATGCTGTAATAAAGCTAAGCAAAAATGCAATTGCTATGTTTCCCCACATAAGTAGACCTCCCTTATTAATTTTATATAAATAATATCACACTGGTATGTATATTACAATATTTTTT
>CAQOYX010000065.1:8172-8668 GCA_948852375.1 uncultured Clostridia bacterium | reverse complement strand
GTAAGTTCAGCTGTGCCTATTGTAGGGAAAATTTTAGGTGATGTTATAGATAGTGTTTTAGGTTGTGGAGTTATTTTGAAAAATGCGGTTGGATTTTTAGGAGTAATAATTATTGTAGGTATATGTATTTTGCCAATTTTAAAATTATCAGTTTTAATAATTTCATATAAGTTAGTTTCTAGTGTAAGTGAAGTTATTGCAGACGGTAAGATTGTAAAATTATTGGAACAGATTTCTGGCATTTTTAAGATTTTACTTGCAATTCTGGTTTCGGTTTCTTTTATGGTTATTATTGGGACAACCTTATTAGTAAAAATGTCAAATACGGGGATGATGTTTAGATGATTAATTTCTTAAGTAGTTGGGTTAAGAATTTGAGTTTGGCTTTGATTGTTGTTTCTATTCTAGAAATGATTTTGCCTAATAGTAAAACTAAAAAGTATATAAAAATGGTTATGGGGTTGTATATATTATTTAGTATAATATCACCTTTTAT
>CAQOYX010000065.1:0-8162 GCA_948852375.1 uncultured Clostridia bacterium | reverse complement strand
GATAGTAGTAAATTTAATTTAGAAAGTATAAATATGAATTTTTATGAGAAACAAACTGAAACAACATCTAGTATAGAAGTAAATCAAACTTCAATGGATGTTAGAATAAATCAGATTTATAAAGAACAATTAGAAAAGAATATTACAAGTAAACTAAAAGAAAAAGGGTATGAACTTGAGAATTGCAAAGTAAAGACAAACATATCTGAAAATGATAGTGGAATAGAAAGAATTACTATAAAAATAAAAGAAAAAAATATATAAAAGGAAAGGAAAGAACAAAAATATGGAATATGAAAAAATAGACCAATATATAAAAAGCATATTGTCAGAAAAAAGATATATTCATTCAAAAGGAGTAGCAAAAAGAGCAAAAGAACTAGCACACATATATGGAGAAGATGAAAAAAAAGCGGAACTCATAGGTATAGCTCATGACGTAGCAAAAGAAATGCAAAAAGAAGAAGCAATAAAATATGTAAAAGAAAATGGAATAATATTTAATGAAATAGAACAAAAAGAACAGGGATTGTGGCATTCTAAAATTGGAGCAGATATAGTAAAAAAGAAATTTGGATTTACAAAAGACATGTCGCAAGCAATACTTTATCATACAACAGGAAACGTAAACATGAATAATATGGATAAAATAATATACATAGCAGATAAAACAGAAGAAAATAGAAAAGTAAAAAATTTAATTTTAAATGTAGAAGAAGCAATAGAAATTTCAAACAAAAATTTAGATGATGGAGTACTATATATAGCATGCAATGCACTAACATATAGCATGAACAAAAAATCATTAATACATCTAGATACAATTAATTTAATTAATAAAATCATAATGGATAGTAGAACATTAGAAATGTTTAAGCATAAAATATATTAATAAAAAAACGAAGTAAGAAAGGAATGTTAATAGAAATGAATATAAAAGTAAAAGATATAATAAAAATATGTGAAGCAAATTTAGTATATGGAAATGAAGAAGAGATATGTGAAAATTTTGAAAAAGACACAAGACAAATAAAAAAAGGAGATATATACATAGGAATTAAAGGTGAAAACTTTGATGGAAATACATTTTATGAAAAAGCTTTAGAAAATGGTGCAAAAGTTGTCATACTAGAAAACATAGAAATACCAAAAGAAATTGAAGAAAAATATCCAGATAGAACAATAATTATAGTAAAAGATACAATACAAGCAATACAAAAATTGGCATCATATAAAAGAAATATGTACAACATACCAGTAATAGCAGTAACTGGAAGCGTAGGGAAAACTAGTACAAAAGACATTCTAGCAAGTGTAATATCAAAAAAATACAAAGTACTAAAAACTGAAGGAAACTTAAATAACCAAATAGGTCTACCATTAACAATTCTAAAACTAAAAGATCAAACTGCAATGGTACTAGAAATGGGAATGAGTGAATTAGGAGAAATAAGAACATTAACAAAAATTGCAAAGCCAACACTAGCAGTAATTACAAATGTAGGAACATCACACATAGGAACACTAGGATCAAGACAAAACATACTAAAAGCGAAATTAGAAATACTAGAAGGACTACAAAAACAAGGAACACTAGTAATAAACAATGATAATGAACCATTAAACACATGGAATAAACAAAACAATACATATAAAGTAATAACATATGGAATAGAAACAAAAAGTGACATAACAGCAAGCAAAATAGAACTACAAGAATACACAAGCAACTTTATAGCAAATCTGAAAAATGAAAAATTAGATATTGAAGTACCAGTAGGAGGAAAACACTTTGTATACAATAGCCTATGTGCATTAGCCGTAGGAAAACTATTAAACATATCAAATGACGAAATAAAAATAGGAATAAAACAATTTGAACTAACGAAAAACAGAATGGACATAAAAAAACTAGACAATAATATAATAATAAACGACTGCTACAATGCAAACTACGATTCAATGGTAGCTGCAATAACATACCTTGCAAAAATAAACACAAAAAGAAAAATAGCAGTACTAGGAGACATGTTAAACTTGGGAGAATATTCAAAAGAACTACATGAAAAAGTAGGAGAAGAAATAGTAAAAAATAAAATAGACATATTAATAACAGTAGGAAAAGAATCAAAATACATACAAGAAAAAGCAATAAAACAAGGAATTATGAAAGAAAACACATACAACTTCGACACAAACGAAGCAGCAATACAACAGCTAAATAAAACACTAAAGCCAGACGATGCTATTTTAATAAAAGCATCAAATGCAATGAACTTTTATGAAATTGTTGAAGAATTAGTGAAAAATAAGTAAGTAAAAATCCAGTACAAACGACAATTAGTAAACTAATTAAAAAATAGCTAAAAGGAGAGACAAGAAAATGTTTAAAACAAAATTAGGAGTCATATTTGGAGGTATATCAACAGAACATGACGTATCAGTCGTATCAGGAACATCAGTAATAGAAAACCTAAATAAAACTAAATATGAAATATATCCAATCTACATCACAAAAGATGGAAAATGGAATAAATACACAAAAGAAATAGACAAAATAAAAACATTAGAAATAGGAGAACAAATAACTGAACTTGAAGAAATAAAAGATGTAATAGGATACCTAAAACAAACAGAAGTAATATTTCCAGTTCTACATGGATTAGGAGGAGAAGATGGAAGTATACAAGGAATATTAGAATTAATTGAAATACCCTATGTAGGATGCAAAATACTCTCATCAAGCATAGGAATGGATAAAGTTTACTCAAAAATAGTATTTGAAAAAGCAGGATTAAATCAGTCACCATACGAATACATAAGAAAGAACAAAGAAAAATACATATACATAGATAAAAATTTTAATGAAAAAGAATATACACTAGAAAAAACATGTGATATAATAGAGAAAAATTTAAAATATCCAATATTTGTAAAACCATCAAACTCAGGTTCAAGTGTAGGAATAAAAAAAGTAAAAACAAAGGAAGAACTAAAAAATGCAATAGAATATGCAACAAAATATGATAACAAAATTTTAATAGAACAAGGAATAAATGCAAAAGAAATAGAATGTGCAGTACTAGGTAATGAAGAGATAGTTACATCATGTGTAGGAGAAATAACACAAACAGACGAATTTTACAGCTATAATGCAAAATATAAAAAACAAGACTCAAAAACAATAATACCAGCCCAAATAGATAAACAAACACAAGAAGAAATAAAAAAACAAGCAATAAAAGCATTTAAGGCAATAGATGGAAAAGGATTATCTAGAGTAGATTTCTTTTTAGAAAAAGGAACAAACAAAATATATATAAACGAAATAAATACACTACCAGGTTTCACAAAAATAAGTATGTACCCAAAACTATTTGAACAAGAAGGAATATCATACCAAAATTTATTAGATAGATTAGTAGATTTAGCAAAAGAAATATAAAAGAAACAAAAAATTATAGGGAGGCAGGTCTTGTGCCTGCCATTGGTTTAAAAATAACATTATTTTAGGGTATAAAAATAGAAAGATACAAAAAACTATACCATATTAAAGATAAAAGGGAGGACAAGCCATGAAAGTAACAGTAGAAATAACATCAAAACAAATCTTTGAAGACCATACAGAAACAGAAAAAAACAAATCAGTTGGAGAAATAACTTACAAAGACAAAGGAACAATATTAGAATTTACAGAAAAATATGAAGAACAAAACCAAGAACTACACTTTAAAATGACCATATTAGAAAACAAAATAATAACAAATAGAAACAACCAAACAATGATATTTGATGAAAAAAATAAAAATAACACAATACTAGATACACCACTAGGAACAATAGGAATGGAAATAACAACTACACGGAATAAAAATAACAAAAGAAAAAGACAAAATAAAAAATATATATCTAGAATACAAAATAGAGCTAGAAAATAGTATGAAATATAAATGTGAAGTTGATATAAAAATAGAAGAACAAATTTAAAGTAAACTATTGAAAAACGTAAGTAATCTTGGTATAATAAAACCACCATGAATGTGGGAGGATGTTGAAATGATATTTAAAGACTATTACAAAATACTAGGATTACAAGACAATAAAATAACGATGGAAGATATAAAACAAGCATATCGTGAACAAGCAAAAAAATATCATCCAGATGTAAATGTAGGAAATACTGCCTCTGAAGAGAGGTTTAAAGACATAAATGAAGCATATCAAGTATTATCAAACAAAAATACAAAAAGAAAATATGACAGAATGTGGAACAGACATATAGGTCAAAAAAGGCAAAAATATGAAGAAGATAAACATGGAAAGGATGCACTATTTAGTGATTTTTTTAACATGTTTTTTGGAAGCATAAAACAAGAGGAAAAAGAAGAAACAAATAAACAAGAAAAAAAGACAATGAGAACAAAAGGCGAAAACATAGAAACTCGGTATAGATGTAACGATAATGGAAGCATTTTATGGAATGAACAAAAAGATATCCTTAAGAACAATAGAAGGACAAATGAAAACATTTGACATAAAAGTACCAGCAGGAATTAGAAATGGTGAAAAAATTAGGTTAATAGGGCAAGGAAAAAAAGGAAAAAATGGAGGAAAAAACGGAGACTTATTCATAAAAATTCGGAATAGAAAAAGACGATAAATTTGAACTAATAGGATATGACTTATATACAACAATAAAAATAACCCCATGGGAAGCAGCACTAGGAATAAAAATAAACATAGAAACGATAGATGACCAAGTATCAGTATACATTCCAGCAGGAATAGAAAGCGGAGAAAAACTAATAATACCACAAAAAGGTTATAAAGATGGAAAAGGTGGAAGAGGAGACTTAACAGCAATCATAAAAATAGTAGTACCAAAGAAATTAACAAAACAAGAAAAAGAACTATACGAAAAAATGAAACAGATATCAAACTTTAATCCAAGAAAAAACTAAAAATAAATTAATAGTAACTTTTATGAAAAACATTAGTAACTATTCAATGTATTTAAGACAAAATGAAGCTATTAAGAACCACAGATGTTCTTACAACATTTATTTACATAGAACTCTTATTACCTAAAAGCATTAAATGATTACAAACGTTAACATAAAAAACCAAAAAAGCATTGACAACACAAAAAAACAATAGTATAATTATGTATAGTGGTAAAAAAATAAGAACTACAATACATAAGATAAAAAATAAAAGGTGGGGTAAATAAAATGGAAAGTTTTCAAGGAAAACATTTTAGCATAACAGACCCAAAAGATGTAAACACAGTAATATATAGAATAAACAAAACAGAAAAAGAATTTTTAAGTGATTTTCCAAAATTCACAGTAGAAAGACTAGACTACATGGAAGAGCTAAATGGAGAATTAAAGAGGAAAACTTTTTTTGTAGACAATCCATCACCAAATGGAGAGCAACTTGTTATACTATCATTTGGCAAAGACAAAGTAGTAGTAAACACAGGAATAATGGAAGAAGAAAAATTACGAATTTCCAAAAAACCAATGCCAGTTAAATTTAATACTTTATATTCAGAAGAAGGAACTGTATATAAAGAATTTAAATACACACCAAACTTTAAAAGGCCAATATCAATAATTGACCCAGAAACAACAGAAGAAGTAAAACCAATTGTATATATGGATGAAGAAACAAATGAAATAAAAGGAAAGTGTAAATTAAAACCATACAAATCTTATTTTGCATTCGAAATAAGAGAAGAATAAGGAGAGGTAATAATGGGAAGTTTAACTAAAAAAACAGCAAATAGCATAATTGTATTTGGAGATATGACATATGATGGACAAAAGGAAAAAATTGAATGTCCACCATCAACAGTAAACAATAAAAAAATGTTACCAAAATATCGTGTTCCAATGCAAGAAGGGGAAATAGCTATAAGTGTAATACAGACAAGATTTGAAAAAGACGAAAATGGTAAAATTGTAAGATTTGAAGATATAAATAAAGAAAAAGAACAACTAGAAGTAAGATAAAAAATCTGTACAAAAGATAGAGGTGAAATCTCATGAATTATAAATTAGAAGGAGCAATGAGAAGAAATAAAAAGAATTTCATAATATTTATAGTACTATGGATAATTTTATCCATAGTATTTGTCATGCCAATTGCATATAGCATAAAAAATGCATCAGTAGGTGGTATATTTAACATAGGAAAATTCTTAACAGAAATATATGATGGAATTGTAAATTTAGGAACAGTAATAGGAAAAATATTTACAAAAGAATATATAGGAATATACTTTTCAACACTACTAAAATTTACAGTGGCATATGCAATATTCATATTAATAGGACTAATAAGAACAGCACCAAAAAATGAATATTCAGACATAGAACATGGTTCTAGTGACTGGTCAAAAAATGGAGAACAATATAGAGTATTAAGTAACAAAAAAGGAATAATATTAGCACAGGAAAACTATTTACCAGTAAATAAAAGAGGAAATATAAACGTATTAGTAGTAGGACGGATCAGGTTCTGGTAAATCAGCATCATACTCAATACCAAATGCATTCCAAATGTTAGGTTCATATGTATTCACAGATCCAAAAGGAGAACTATACGATAAAACAGCAGGATACTTAAAACAAAATGGATATGAAATAAAAGTACTAAATCTAGTAAGACCACAAAACAGTGATGGATATAACCCACTTATGCACATATCAAGCGAATTAGATGTAGACGTTATAGCAAACACAGTAGTAAAAGGACAAAAAACAGAATCAGGACAAGATCCATATTGGGATGATATGGCAGAAATGTTATTAAAAGCATTAATTTATTATTTAATAGCAACAAGACCAATAGAAGAACAAAATCTAGCAAGTTGTGCAGAACTTGTAAGAGCAGCAAACACAAATGGAGGAAGTAATCTACTTACAGAATTAATGAATCAATTACCATATGACCATCCAGCAAGAATGAACTATAAATCAATTGAAATAGCTCCAGAAAAAACATATGGATCAATCCTATCATCCCTACAATCAAAACTAGGAAAATTCGACTCAAAAGAAATTGGAGAACTAACATCAACAGACACAATAAACTTTGAAGAAATAGGAAGTAAAAAAACAGCAGTATATGTAATATCATCAGATACACACACAGCATATGACTTCATACTAACAATATTCTTTTCACAAATGATACAACAACTATATGACTTTGCAGATAGAAATGGTGGGGTATTACCAATGCCAACATACTTCATACTAGACGAATTTGCAAACATTGGTAGAGTACCAGACTTTGATAAAAAAATATCAACTAGTAGAAGTAGAAAAATATCATTTAGTGTAATATTACAAAACCTAGACCAATTAGAAGCAGTATATGAAAAATCATATGAAACAATAATAGGAAACTGTGATACACATGTATTTTTAGGAAGTAACTCACAAAAAACAGTAGAATACTTTTCAAAAGCACTAGGAGAAAAAACAATAGAAAGAGAAAGTGTATCAGTAAATAAAGACAAGCACAACTGGCGTCAAGGAGTAAATGTATCAGATCAAGTAATGGCAAGAGCACTAATGACACCAGATGAACTAAGAAGAATGGACAATGACCTATGTATAATTTATGAAAAAGGAGTAAAACCAGTTAAAGCTGAGAAATTCTATTATTTCCAAACATCAATGGCAAAAAAATTAGCAAGTCATGCAATAAATCATAATGATGTAACAGATATAGATAGAGGAGTATGGAGAAAATACAATCCATACAACCCATATGTTCCAGAAGACGAAAAGAAAAAGCAAGCAAATGATTTGAAAGTAGAATCATTAGATGACCTATTTGATGAACCACAAGAAAGCAAACCAGAACCAATAAAACCAGAGCCAAAAGTAAATGAAATAAAAGTAGAACCAAATAAAATACAAGATGCACCAATATTACCATTAGGAGAAGACAAAACAGAAGAAGATGAGCCAGATAAAGACTTACAAAGAGAATTAGAAGCAAAATTTGATGAACTATTTGGGCCATTAGAAGATGATGATTAACAAAAATAAAGTGAAGCATAGGAAAAAAATGCTTCACTAAAATTTTATTTATATAGTATAATAATATTCAGCAAAAAGTATTTACTTTTTCAAATTATATGA
>CAQOYX010000064.1 GCA_948852375.1 uncultured Clostridia bacterium | reverse complement strand
ATATATTGTTGTTTAAAATTATTGTTGTATGGAATAATAAACTTTAAACATAAATACTATGAGCATAAAATTTGTATTAACATTCAACTTTTAATTTTTGATTTGACTTAACAAGAAGCTTTACACCTGAAATATCTATAATTTCTACTTCTGTATCCACAGGAATATTATAAGAAGTATCAGATTTTGCACTCCAAATTTCACTTCCAACTTTTACTTGCCCAACACCTTTTTGAGAATTAATTTCTTGTATTACAATACCTGTTTTTCCAATAATAGAATAAGCATTTGTTTGAACTTTATCTTTACGAGATACCTTTTTAACAAGTGGTTTAGTCAAAAATAATAAAGCAGTAGAAGTTATTAAAAATACAGTAGTTTGAATAATTATATTATCTGTAAAAAAACTAGTAACCATTGCCATTAATGCACCAATTCCAAACCAAAATACCAAAAATCCAACAGTAATTATTTCTAATATAAAAAATAATCCAGATATAATTAACCAAATTTGCCACATAAAGTAATCCTCCTTTATAAATCTACAATACTATTATACTACAAAATAAGGAAAAAAGAAATAGATATGTAATATTTTTGTAATATCTATATTTTTAATAAATTATATTATAAAATTATAGTTTTTAGGGAATTTTAATATAGATGAAAATAAATCATTTAAACAATTGACAGATAAAGGATTTTAAATATATAATGTCTGTTGTATAAAGTAAACAAATTGAAAGGAAATTTTATAAAATGCTTTTACAAATTGTAATATTAATTATATTGATACTTTTAAATGCTTTTTTTGCAGCAAGTGAAATTGCTTTTATCTCTTTAAATGATGCAAAAGTTGCAAAACAAGCTAAAAATGGAGATAAAAGGGCAAAGCAAATTTTTAAAATGCTAGAAAATCCAAGTAAATTTTTAGCAACAATTCAAATTGGAATAACACTTGCAGGCTTTTTATCTAGTGCATTTGCTTCAGATGCTTTTGCAAGTAAACTTGCACCAATTTTAAATAACATAATGCCAACAATATCAGTATCTGTCTGGCAAAGTATATCAATTATAATCATCACTTTAATATTATCTTTCTTTACATTGGTATTTGGAGAATTAGTACCCAAAAGGTTAGCTATGAAAAGTTACGAAAAGATTGCATTTGCTACTATTGGGATTATAAGATGTATATATATCGTAACAATACCTTTTGTAAAATTATTAACAGCTTCCACTAATATAGTATCAAAATTATTTGGTGTATCTGAAAAAGATGAGGAAGTAGTAACAGAAGAAGAAATAAAAATGATGGTAGATGAAGGAGAAGAAAAAGGTTCAATAGAAGAAAATGAAAAAGAACTTATAAATAATGTATTTGAGTTTAATGACACTACAGTATCTGAAGTAATGACTCATAGAACAGATATTTACGCATTGAATATGGATATAAATGTAAACGAATTAATAGAAGAATTAGATGAATATACCTATAGCAGAATACCAGTATATGAAGAAACAATTGATGAAATTAAAGGGATTTTATATTTAAAGGATTTATTAAAATATGTAAAAAGCAAGAGAAATGTAAAACTAAAGAGTATAATAAGACCAGCATATTTTGTTCCACGTTCAAAACCAATTGATGAATTATTTGGAGAACTAAAAAAGAATAATAATCACATGGCTATTGTATTAGATGAATATGGAGGAACTGCAGGACTAATCACAATGGAAGATATTTTAGAAGAATTAGTTGGAGACATTTTTGATGAATATGATGAAATAGAAAGTGAATATGAAAAAATAGATGAAAATACTTATTTAATTAGTGGTAGTATGAATATAGATGATGTAAGTAAACTTTTGGAAGTAGAAATAGAAGAAGGAGAATATGATACAATATCTGGTTATCTACAAGAAAAACTTGGAAGAATACCCCAAGACGAGGAAAAGCCAATAATAGAAACTAAAAAAGTAACATATAAAATAGAAGAATATGAAGATAAAAGAATTATAAAAGTAAAAGCTTGCAAAAATAATAGCATTGAAGAAAATAAAATGGAATAATGAACTTTAAAGATATAAAAAGTTTTCTATATACTGAATGCAATAAAAATTGAAAAAATAAAAAAAGTATAAAAAGATAAATTTTATTATACTGTAAAATTGAAAGGAATGTAAAATAAAATGGGAAATGTGCTAAATTTTATAAAAGATAATAAAACAAAATTTGCATTAATAATTATAATACTTATTTTAGTAATAATTGGTATAGAGGTATTTTCAAATTATAAAGATAAAGAATATAACCTTACAGAAGTATCAGAATATAAGTATTACTTATTAAATACAGACAATAAATATGGTGTTATTGATATAACAGGAAATATTGTGATAGAGCCTGTATATGATACTATAAAAATACCAAATCCAGAAAAAGCCATATTTATTTGTGAAAAACAAGGAAATACCATTGTATTAAATGAAAAACAACAAGAAACTTTTACAGAATATGAAAATGTGGAAGCTATTTTGATACATGGAATAGTAAGTAGTATTCCATATGAAAAAACAGTATTAAAATATAAGAAAAATGGAAAATATGGAATAATAAGTTATGATGGAAAAGAAATTACAAAACCAATCTATGATGAAATTAGAGGACTTGAAAACAAAGAAAGTGAATTATTAGTAAAAAGAGATGGAAAAAGCGGAGTAATAAATGCAAAAGGAGCAAAGTTAATAGATACATTATATGATAATATTGTAGCAGATGGTTTTTATACAGAAGATGCGAAATATGGTTTATCTCGGATATGTGGTAAGTAATAAAACAACAGATGGATATAAATATGGGTATATAGACTATAAACATAAATTAGTATTAGATGTAGAATATGATGCAGTAAATAGAATAGTACAAAATAAAGATACAAATGATATTTATATAATTGCTTGTAAGAATGGGCAATATGGTGTTGTAAAAAATAATAAAATTCTTATTAATTATGAATATCTTGGGATAGAATATGACAATTCTAATAAATTCTTTGAAGTGCAAAGAAATGGAAAATATGGAATATTAAATTATGATGGAAAAGTTATAATACCGACACAATATAATGAAATTCAAGTAAAAGGAATTTATGTACAAGCTTTAAAAAATGATGAAGAATATTATTTTAATACAGTAGGAGAAGAAATTAAAGATTTAAAATATACTTCAGTAATAAAAACAAGTAATGATAATTACAATATTACTATTAATAAAGATGGTTTCTATGGGATTATAAATAATAAAAATGAAGAATTAATAGAAAATAAATATAATTATCTTGAATACCTATTTAACGAATATTTTATTGCTGCAAAAGAAAATGGCAAATTGGGAATTATTGATATAAATAACAATATAATGGCCGATTTTAACTATGATGTATTACAAAAAGTAGAAGATACAAAAGTAGCACAAGCAAAAATTCTAAAAGAAAATAAATCTGAACTATATTCTGAAAATATGGAGAAAATATGTACTGTAAAGAATTCAGTTGTTTACAAGGAAGACAATTATATCAAGGTATATTCATCAGAAGATGTAAAGTATTTTGATGTAAATGGAAATGAACTGGAAAATAAGGTAGTATTTTCGAGTAACAAATTATTAGCAAATAAAAGCAATGTAAAATGGGGGTTTGTCGACAGAAATGGTAGGGTAGTAGTGGATTATGATTATGATAAAGTAACTGAGTTTAATAAGTATGGATATGCTGGAATAGAAAAAGATGAAATGTGGGGAATTATAGATACTAATGGAAATATCGTATTAGAGCCTACATATAAATTAGATAAGGCAAATTTAGAACCAGAGTTTTTAGGTAAATATTATAAGGTATATTATGGATATGGGGAGTGCTATTATACAGATAAAGTTAATGAATAAAAATAGAAAAGTTTTAATTTTGATGGTAAAAGAAAACAACACATTGTCCTAGTGGCAAATCCGCTTTTGTTATATATTACATTGCAAGAAAAAGAAAGGAATGGAATTTTTATGTATAAAGAATTTGGAATAAATGATGAATTAATTAAACTTGCAAATGAAACTGAAAAGGAGATAAAAGAAGTTTTTGAAGAAATTGATAAAGTGTGTGAATATAATAGTTGGAAAGTATTGAATGCGTTTAGAGAAAATAATATTTCTGATATACATTTTAATGCTACTACTGGCTATGGTTATGGAGATATTGGAAGAGATACTATTGAAAAAGTTTTTGCAAAAGTTCTAGGTGCAGAAGACGCATTAGTTCGTGGGCAATTTATTTCTGGAACACATGCATTAACAGTTAGCCTATTTGCTTTTTTACGTCCAGGAGATACTTTACTTAGTATTGCGGGAAAGCCATATGATACATTGGATTCAGTAATTGGCATCACTAAAAATTCAAGTTCATTAAAATCATTTGGAATAAAATATGAACAGATAGATTTAATAGATAATGAGTTTGATACACAAGCTATTATTGAAAGAGTAAAACAAAAAAATGTAAAATTAATTGAAATACAACGTTCAAGAGGATATTCATTAAGAAAAAGTATTAGCATAGAACAAGTAGAAGAAATTATAAAACAAATAAGAAAAGTAAATACAGAAGTAATAATTATGATAGATAATTGCTATTGTGAATTTGTAGGAAAAAAAGAGCCAATAGACATAGGAGCAGATATAATAGTAGGTTCACTAATTAAAAATTTAGGAGGAGGAATTGCACCAAATGGAGCGTATATAGCAGGGAAAAAGGAATTAGTAGAACTTGCAGCCGAAAGATTAACTTCTCCAGGACAAGGAAAAGAAGTAGGACCAACACTAGGAATAAACAAACAAATTTTACAAGGACTATTTTTTGCACCAAGTGTTGTAGCAAGTAGCTTAAAAACAGCAGTATTTGCAAGCAGAATCCTAGAAAAGTTAGGATATAATCCAGAGCCATTATACAATGAAAAAAGAGCAGACATAGTACAAACTATTAGTTTTGGAAAAAAAGAACCATTAATAAAATATTGCCAAGGAATTCAAATGGGTTCACCAATAGATGCAAATTCTATACCAGAGCCTTGGGACATGCCAGGATATACTGACCAAGTCATAATGGCTGCACGGAGCATTTACACAAGGTTCATCAATAGAATTATCATGCGATGCACCAATAAGACCACCATATGTAGCATTTATGCAAGGGGGACTAACATATGAATATGGAAAATTGGGAGTATTGAAGGCCATTAGTAATATGGATATTATGAATTAAATTAGAAAACATACTAAAATATTTATAATATTTGTAGAAAGGAACATGTTTAGCATGAAAAACATAATAATTATAGGTAGACCAAGAGCAGGCAAATCTACTTTAACTAATATGATAGTAGATAAATATAAATATCAAATAATAAGAACTGATACTATTAGGAATACATTTAAAGAGGTTTTACCAGAGTTAGACATAAATCAAGCTATTGAAAGTAAAAAATTTCAGATATTTTGTAAAAGATTTTTATATTGGAATTTAAAAGAAGCAAGAAATAAGTATGGTTATGTAATAGAGGGATGTGAAACATCTGTAAAGGATTGTAAGGAATTATATGATGATGGAGAGAATCTTATATATGTTGTAGCACAAAAAAATATTACTCCAGAAGAAATGGCTAAAAATATGAAAAATAATGATAATAGTAGAGATTGGACATATAACAAAAATGATGAAGAACGTTTAGAATATTGCAGAGAATCAATACAAAAGGCAAAAATAATAGAAGAAGAATGCAAAAAATATGGGCTGAAATTTTTTGATACAGCTATTAATAGGCAAAAGGTATTAGAAGAAATTATGAAAGATATAGAAAAAAATATATAAAAAGAAGGAATATAGATTATAAATGAAAAAAGATAGACCAATATTAATACAAGGAGCAATGCAAATAGAAATAGAGTATTTGCTAAGGCGGAATAACTAATTTAGAAAAGATAGTTATAAAAGGATATGAGTTTTATAAGGGGAAAATAAGTGAATATCCTGTTATAATTTCCAAAACTAATGTAGGATTAATAGAAAATGCAATTGCTACATTTATTGGAATAACTAATTTTAATCCAATAGCAATTATTAATCAAGGAACAGCTGGAGCATGTAGCAAAGATATTCATAATAATGATATAATTATTGGAACTAAATGTATTAACATTAATTCATATATAACAAAACCAAGAAAAGAAAACCAAGGAAGTTTAGCATTAGATTGGGAACTATTAACTTTTAAAGATGGAAAAGATGAATTACTTGAATTAAAAGCAGATGAAAAGTTATGTAATATAGCAATAGAATGTATAGGAAATTATAATAAAGGAAAAGTGATTTGTGGTATTATTGGAAGCGGAGATGTTTGGGATAATGAAATAGATAGAATAAAATGGTTCAATGAACAATATGGGGTTTTATGTGAAGACATGGAAACAATAAGTACATACACAGTCTGTAACAAGCTAAATGTACCAGTAATTGGCATAAGAGTAATTTCAGACAATGAAATTACAGGTGAAAAATATGAAAAAAACATAGCCAAAGAATCGCAAAAATATGTAATGGAAATAATGAAAAAATGTTACAATTTATACATATAAAATAACTTATTAAAATAGATCCTTCCCAGTCAGCTACGCTGACAGCTCCTTAAATAAAGGAACCTTTAATAGAATGTTAAAGTTTTATTATTATATATATATTGTTTTATATAATAGATGCATAGTAGTAAATTAGAATAATATATAAAAGCCCAATTTACTAAATGGGTTGTCGCGAAACGATTGGGAGGATAGAAGCTAAATTTATGTAATTATATGAGGAGAAAATAATGAAAGTTATAGTAATCGGTGGCGGACCTGCACGGAATGTTAGCCGCAATTTCTGCTAGTAGAGCTGGAAATAAAGTAACTATATTAGAAAAAATGAATATGTGTGGAAAAAAACTATTAATTACAGGAAAAGGAAGATGTAATATAACAAGTAGTTTAGATATGTCTGAATTTATTAAAAATATTCCTGGAAATGGTAAGTTCCTTTATAGTGCTTTTAATAATTTTACAAATGAAGATATTATAAATTTATTAAAAAAACATGGTGTAGAGGTGAAAGTGGAAAGAGGAAATAGAGTATTTCCTGTTTGCGATAAATCACTTAGTGTTTTAAATGCGTTACTTTCTGAACTAAATGAACTAAAAGTAGAAATAAAGACAAATGCAGAAGTAACTAAAATTTTGCAAGAACAAAATAAAGTTATAGGCGTTATTTGTAATATTGAGGGACAAGCAAAGAAAATTTTAGCAGCAAAAGTAATACTTGCAACAGGAGGAAAAAGCTATGAAACAACAGGTTCTACAGGAGATGGTTATAAAATGGCAGAAGAATTAGGACACCATATAACAAATATAAAACCATCACTTGTGCCCCTTGTATGTAAAGAAATTCAAATTTGTAAAAATTTGCAAGGCTTAAGCCTAAGAAATGTAGGAATAAAGTTTATAAATTTAGAAAATAAAAAAACTCTTTATGAAGACTTTGGAGAAATGCTATTTACGCATGAGGGAGTATCAGGACCAACAATATTAAGTGGATCTGCACATTTATTAAGGGTAAAACAAATAGAGGAATTATTAAAACAAAATAAAATTATTTTATCAATTGATCTAAAACCAGCATTAGACGAAGAAAAATTAGATAATAGAATATTAAGAGATTTTGAAGAGTACAAAAACAAACAATTTAAAAATAGCCTAGAAAATTTATTACCAAAGAAAATGATAGAAACCTTTATACAATTATCAGCCATAAATCCAGATAAAAAAGTAAATGAAATTAGCAAAATTGAAAGACGAAAATTAGTAGGCTTATTAAAGAACTTTCATATTACAATAAAAGATTTTAAAACTATAAATGAAGCAATAATTACAGCTGGAGGAATAGATATAAAAGAAATTAATTCTTCTACAATGGAATCTAAAATTGTAAAAGGTTTATATTTTGCAGGAGAAGTAATAGATGTAGATGCATATACTGGAGGATTTAATTTACAAATAGCATATTCTAGTGGCTTTACAGCTGGACTAAACAATTAATAAATTAAAAACCAAAATGAGGTATTTTATTAGATAAAAACATGTTTTTAAGAATGCTAAAATGGAAAACACATGGAGGAAAACTAATTTATGGAAAATTTTAAAACTATAGAAAACCAAGTAACAGCAGAAATTGTAGAGAAAAAATCAAAATTTATAGCAAATGCCTTTTATGTAGAAACAACAACTGAAGCAGAAGAAATTATAAAAAAAACAAAGAAAAAATACCATGATGCAAGACATAATTGCTATGCTTATATTTTATTAGATGAAACTGGAAACAAAATTGAAAAATGTAGTGATGATGGTGAACCTTCACGGAACAGCAGGTATGCCAATGCTACAAATTTTAAAAGGAAATGAATTATGCAATATTTTAGTAATTGTAACTAGATATTTTGGTGGAATTTTACTAGGCACAGGAGGACTTGTAAGAGCATATTCACAAGCAGAAGAAAAAGCAATACAAATTGCACAATATATAGTAAAAGCAAAAGGAAAAGAAGTAAAAGTAACAGTGTCATATTCTGATGCAGAAAACTTAAGATATTATTGTAGAAAAAATAAT
>CAQOYX010000063.1 GCA_948852375.1 uncultured Clostridia bacterium | reverse complement strand
GTTATAAGTTCATAAATAATTAATTTTACAATATTTATATCTATAATTTTTAATTTTCACTTTTTAATTTTTTTAAAAAATTAATTTCTTCTTTGGATAATTCTATATTTTCTAAAAGATTTGGCCTTTTATAGTATGTACATTTAATAGATTCTTGTCTTCTCCATTTTTTTATATTCTCATGATGTCCTGTTAAAAGTACCTCTGGTACTTTTTTATTTTTAAAAATTTCAGGTCTTGTGTATTGTGGATATTCTAAAAGTCCATTTGAAAATGACTCTTCTTGTATGGATTCTTTTTTTAAAACTCCTTCTACATATCTTGATATACTATCAACTAATACCATGGCTGGAATTTCGCCACCTGTTAGTACATAATCCCCAATCGAAATTTCAATGGGTGAAATTTCTTCTAATACTCGTTGGTCTATTCCTTCATAATGCCCACATAAAAGAACAATATGTTTTTCTTTGCTTAAATTTTCTACTTCTTTTTGGTTAAACGTTTTTCCTTGTGGTGACAGGTATATTATTTTTGCATCTTTTGTCATAACAGACTTATATGCATCATAAACAACATCTGGTCTAATAACCATCCCTGCTCCACCACCATATGGAGTATCATCTACTTTTTTATGTTTATCCTTAGAAAAATCTCTAATATCAATAACATTTATATCTATAATTCCTTTTTCTACAGCATTTCCTATAACACTTTTAAATAAAGGCTCAAACATTTTTGGAAAAAGAGTTAATATATCAAACTTCATATTCCCTATTCCTTTCTTAGATTAGTTCAAAAGCATACATATTCATAAAATTCTATATAACTTTTTTATACTTATCCTTAAATTAGTCCATATATTAAGTGTACTATCATTTTTTTATTCTGAATATCTACGTTTTTTATAACATCACCTATAGCTGGTAATAGAAGTTGTTTTCCTTGTTCATCTTTTACAACATATATATCATTTGCTCCTGTAGAATATACATCTGCAATCGTTCCTAATTCTTCGTTATTATCTGTGTATACTGTTAATCCAATTAAATCTATAATAAAATATGAATCTTCTGGCAAACTTACAGCATCTTTTCTATCTATTTTAATGTAGCAATTTTTATAAACTTCTGCTGAATTTATATCATCAATTCCTTTTAGTTTTAGCAAAACTAGATTTTTACTATATTTTACATCTTCAATAATAACAGTCTTTAAAGAATTTTTAGTTTCTATATATATTGATTTTAAATCTTCAAACCTTGTTATATCATCTGTATATGGAACTACTTTTAAAAAGCCTTTAATTCCATATGTATTAACTATCATACCAATTTCCATTAACTGTTCCATAAACTTTATCCTACAAATTCTATATTAATTTTTTTATTTTCTTTTGTAGCAATAGCTTTTGCAACAGTTCTTATAGAATTTGCTACTCTTCCTTGTTTTCCAATTACTTTACCCATATCACTACTTGCTACTTTTACTTCAAAAGTAATAATATCTTCTTTTTGAGTTTCAGTAATTTCAACATCATTTGCATTTTCTACTAAATTTTTAATCATAATTTCAAGCATTTCTTTCATAATAAAATTCATTCCTTTCTATCCTTGCATACACATACGTAGTTATGAAAATAATTTTATTATTTTCAAATTAGACCTATTAATTTACTTTTTCAATTAAAGCTTTTACTGTATCTGTTGGCTTTGCACCATTTTTTATCCACTCTGCAACTTTTTCTTTATTTAGTACTATTGTAGATGGTTCTGTCATTGGATTATATGTTCCAATTTGTTCTATTATTTTTCCATCTCTTGGTGATTTTGAATCTGCTACTACTATGTGATAGAATGGAGCCTTTTTTGCACCAAATCTTTGTAATCTTATTTTTACCATTTTATTTCACCTCCCTATAATTGACTTAATATATAAATTTAAAAAATTAATAACATTAGTTTCTTCTACATTTTAAAATTCTTCAAATCATCTGGATTAATTCCATTTAACATCTTTTTCATACTTTTGTCTGTTTGCATTTTTTTCATCATTTTTTGTGTCATTTCAAAAGAATTCATAAATTTATTTACATCTTGTACACTAACTCCTGCACCATCTGCTATTCTTTTCCTTCTGCTTCCATTTAATAATTTAGTATTTCTTTTTTCTTTTTTTGTCATAGAACAAATAATAGCTTCTATTTTTACAAACTCTTTATCATTTACTTCTATATCTTTTAATTTATTCATTCCAGGTATCATTTTTAACAATGATGAAAATGACCCCATCCTTTTTACTTGCCTTAGTTGTGTTAAATAATCATCTAGGTCAAATTCTTGCCTTTTTAACTTTTGTTCTAGTTTCAAAGCTTCTTCTTCCGAAAATGCTTCTTCTGCCTTTTCTATGATAGATAATACATCCCCCATGCCTAATATTCTTCCTGCCATTCTTTCTGGATAGAATACTTCAATATCACTTAATTTTTCACCAGTTGCAACAAATTTTATTGGACGAGATGTAACTTTTTTTACTGATAATGCAGCACCACCACGAGTATCTCCATCAAGTTTTGTAAGAACTACACCATCTATACCGTACTTCTTCATTAAACTGCGTTGCTATATTTACCGCATCTTGACCAGTCATCGCATCTACTACTAACAGTATTTCATGAGGTTTTACATTTGCTTTTAGGCTTTTTAGTTCCTTCATTAGTTCTTCATCAATATGAAGTCTACCTGCTGTATCTATAATGACAACATCATTTAATTTTGATATTGCAATGTTCATAGCTTGTTTTGCAATATGTGTAACGTCTTTCGATGTTTCATTTACAAAAACTGGAATATTAAGTTGTTTTCCTACTACTTGTAATTGCTTTATAGCTGCTGGTCTATAAACATCACATGCAACAAGTAATGGATTTTTTCCTTGTTTTCTTAAGAGATTAGCAAGTTTTCCGACAAGTTGTTGTTTTACCTGAACCTTGTAAACCTACAAGCATTATAACTGTTGGCGGATTAGGCGTAAAATTTATTTTGCTTTCTGTTCCTCCAAGTAATTCTATAAGTTCATCCTTTACAATTTTTACTATTTGTTGACCTGGTGTTAATGATTTTAATACATCTTGACCTAATGCTTTTTCACTGATAACAGCAATAAAATCTTTTACAATTTTATAATTTACGTCAGCTTCTAATAATGCCAGTTTTACCTCTCTTAGCATATCTTTTAAATCAGTTTCTGTAACTCTTACTTTTCCACCAAATTTTCTTGTTATACTTTGTAATCTTGAAGATAATCCTTCAAAAGCCATATACCCTCCTAAATTTTAAGACACTAAACAATTTAGTTCTTTTTTTATGTTTTCTAAAATACTTGCAATTTCTTCATCAGAGAATTTAGTTTGAATTTTTGTTAATTCAGAAAGTATTTTTACTATTTGTTTTTCTTGTTTTAATGTTTTCTTCATTATTTCTAGCTTTTCTTCGTATTCGAAAAGTTTATTCTCCCCTTTCACAATATTATCTCTTACTGCTTGCCTTGTAATTTTATAATTTTCAGCAATTTCAGACAAAGAAAAATCATTATTATAGTAATCGTTTAAGAAATTATATTGTTTTTCAGTTAATAGTTTGCCATAAATCTGACAAAGCATACTTACCCTAACATTTTTCTCCATACTATTACCTCTCTTCTTAAGTAATGCTAATATACTTTACACCATTTTTTATACTTTGTCAAGAATTTTAGAGACTTTTTTTGTAATAGTAACTAAACTTTCTATATTTTCATATTATATACAAAAATATGAAGGGAGTTTATTTTATGGATTATGAATTAATGATGAATGGAAATGTACGTATTGGTATGTATGCACCTGATTTTGAAGCTGTTTCTACTATGGGAAATATATGTTTAAATGATTACAAAGGAAAATGGGTTGTACTTTTTTCTCATCCTGGAGATTTCACCCCCGTATAGTCTTGCAATTTGGGGATAAAATCATACTAATTTTAAAGTGTCTACTTTTAAATCAAATTTTACAGTTTTATCACTATAAATCCATATTTTATCAATTATATTTTCTAAAATATATCTATTAGGTATTTCGCTCAAAATAATTTCATCAAAATACTCTATTGCAGTTTTTAACTTTTTTATTTCTTCTTTTGAAATTTCTTGTTCTTCTTTTATTAAAATTTGTTCTAGTTTTTCTATTTTGCCAGTTTTATCAACTTCTAATTCTTTATATGTATTCTCTATCATTTGTTTTTGGTAGTTATTTTTACTTTCAGTTAAATCTTTTACTTTTTGATTTAATAGCACTTTATATTCTGCTTTTAGTGTTTCTATTTCAAATCTAATTTTTTCTTTATTAACTTGTTCCTTATTAGTTTTATTAACTATTTCTATTTTTTCTATTTCATTCATATAGTTTTGTTTAGTAAATTTTAGAAATTCTTTTAGATGAATAATCATATCATTTTCCTTTATTTCATGACATTTACATCTTGATTTTCCATATGTTCTATATTGTGAACACTCATATCCCTTTTGTCCTTGTTTTCTAGTTATTGTTATTCCACTTACTCCAAATCCACAATCTCCACATCTACATAGTCCTGAGAAAGCATAGGTTCTTTTTCTTGTACCAGATGTAGTTTTAGTATTTACTTTTCTTTTTCTAATTGTTTGCACTAAATCAAATGTTTCTTTACTTATTATTGCTTCATGATGATTTTCAAATATAAAATGTTCTTCTTCTGGTAATTTTACTACTCTTCCTCTTATAGAAATTGTTTTTTTCTTATGTGTTCGTAAATTTCCACAATACACATCATTACTTAATATATTACTTATCATATATGTAGACCATAATTTTTGTACTGGGTGTTTATATATTCTTCCTCTTTCTAAATGCTTTCTTTGATAATAAACAGATGGAGTAGGATAGTCATACTGGTTATTTAAAATATCACAAATTTTCTTTCTACCTAATCCATCCTCTATATATAATTTATATATTAGTTCTATAACAGGTCTTATTTCTTCATCTACATGAAGTTTTGTAATATCTTCTTTATCTTTTACATATCCATAATAATTTCCCATTACAAGTCTTCCAGTTTTTTGTTTAGAATACATATGATCTCTTGTTTTTCTTGAACAATCTTTTACATATCTTTCATTAAACCAAGTTGTTATTCCAATTGTGTCATCTCTATCGTTTAAGACATCATAAGTTCCACCCATTTCAGAAACTAATATTAAGTTCTTTTGCATATTTTTAAATTCATCTATTAAAACTAAAACTCGTCCATTATTTCTACCAATTCTTGATAAATCTTTTGCAATTACTACATCAATTTTTCCTCCTTTTACATCTTCAATCATTTTTGAAAATTCAGGTCTATTAAAGGTATATCCCGAAACATTGTCATCTATGTAGAAGTCTTTATCTTCGATATTCCAATTACGAGATTTTGCGTAATCTTTAATGATTCTTTTTTGTTCTTCGATACTTGCGTAATTTTCTTTATCTTCATCCCTAGACAATCTACAATATCCTACAACTGTCATTTTTCCTCCTTCTTGCCTGATATTGCTTATCTTTTGTATGTTAGCATACATTACGATTTAATTCCACTTGTTTCATAACTATTTTTTTAAGAATTTCGGGATAATTCTCTTTTCCTGTTACAAAGATAGCTACACTATATTTCTCTTTTTTATACTTATCAATTACTTCTTTTGTTTCTTGTTTTTCTAATTCTTCATTAGTTAAGTAAATTTGCACATATTTTGTATTAGATATTTCATTAGAAGTAATTTGCATCTAAATTAACTCCTTCATAATATTTCTCTATAAATATTATGCAAAATGAGATTATAAAATATCTCTTTTGTCCTAAAATTACTTTTTGCAAAATTCTAATACGTTAATTCTTATTATTTTTCAATTGCATCCCTCCTCTATATATAAGAACACGAAAAATTTTTAAAATGGTGCATTTTTTAAAAAATTTTTTAAAATTCTTGTAAAAAATTGAACTTATACTAATATAAGTCCAAATTTTCTTTAAAATGTTGCATTTTTTATTCGTTTTTTATAAAATTATCTTCATGCAAAAATAAAAATGTAAAAATTCCAATAATTTCTTACTGGAATTTTTACTTACGCATATTAAAACAAAAAACTCATTTGCTTTGAGTAATCAAGGTATCCATATCAACATTTCCTGGATACTCATGTTCAAAATCCACTCTTCCAAGATATGTCATCTTAGATATATTGCAGTCATCGAACACATAAACATAATTCTCGCTATTATCTAAAGTACATGTTTCGTCTCCAGATGTCAAATAAAGCTTTCCATCTATTTTGTTATAGATGAGTGTTGGAAGAGCATACATTATAGCAGAATCAGGTTTTTGGGATATTAGGTCATTGTAACTTTGAAAACCTTTCCATGATAATTCTTCTCCTGGAAGTGTAATTTGTTCTCCTCTTAAAAATTTGACAAGTTTCTTATCAATGATAACATATGTACCTTGTCCTGGAACATATTCATAATCAGGAATGACATCCCTAAATAACTCATATGCAGATTCTGGTATATCCAAATTTCTTTGTCCAACAGAAATATATCCATCTAATAAAAGATATCCTCCTCCTTCATCAAGTTTAATTATGTGTCCATTGGGAGTTATCATTTCCTTTCCATCCCATTCGCCTGACATATAAGATTCAATTGCTTTATCGCAAATAGTTCTTTCTTCACTGCAAATAGGTGTTTCCTTGTCTTCAAGCATTATTGTTCCCCAATTTATGCCAATCTTTATCCCACTGTTATAATCAACAATAGAATAGCCATCCCATTTACCATTATTGTATTTGGTAAGATATTCCTTTGCAAGTTCAAGTGCCTCTAAAGTGAATTCCCCATTTTCATCTTTGAGGTAAATAGATTTAATTTCTTGAGTCTCTGCATTAACAACTTCATAGTTTGAAGAGATTTTCTCTGTTTCAGTATATGTAGTCTCTTCTACTTTAATGTTTGAAACAGTTTCATGGCTTTGGGGAGCTTGAGTAGTTTCCTCAACAAAATTTGTTTGGTTAACCGGTTCCCGCATAATAACTATACATAGCATAATTATTCCTACTGCCACTCCTAATCCCCAAAATTTACTACGTTGCTTTTTCATTTCTTTGTCTCCTTTCGTTTTTTGTTAATGTGCATTTTAGTTAGCTACTTAAAATTCAAGTAGCCTGTATGCTTTGTACTACTATATAGCATTGACTTGTATTTTATCATAATACAAAGCAACTGTCAATTATGTAAATCTTATTGCTTTTTGAAAATTTTTTAAATTTTTAGAAAAAAATTGAACTTATACTAATATAAGTCCAATTTTTCTTTAAAATGTTGCATTATTTTAATCTTTTTATAAAAATTCATACAATTATTATTTCAATATACAATAATATCTCATTATATTTATTCAATCTCATTATTATTTATATATTCTTCTACAAGAATAATCAATTCTCTGGCTGTTTCTAATTGACTTTCTGTTTGCTCAATTTTAGGTATAGCATCTTTATGTCTTTTAAAATCAACTCTTTCTATTGCTAATACTGCTTGAATTGCATGAAATATCGAATAATATGCTCTATTGTTTGCTACAAGTAAACTATTATTTTTATATAATAATTCTGTATCCTGTAAATCTGGATTCGCTCTTTATAATCTATATCTAGCAAGTTCAATCGCTTTTTTATCCATTTAACACAACTCCTTCTTTTTGTACATTCATATAAAAAGGTAAGGTATCTAACCAATAATTAAAATCATCTATGTTTTTTAGTAACGCAGATATTACAATATCATTGTCTAATCCTATATCATAAGAATAATCCCACAATTCAGTTCTTATATCAACAATTTCTTCTTCAGATAGATCTGTTAAAACCATAATATCTAAGTCTCAATTTTTTCTATAATCACCTCTTGCATAAGAACCATATAAAATAATTTTATTAACTCTATTTTTTAATATTTTATTTATACCACTTAAAAATTCATTTATAGCATTTTCTATATTTTTCGGAACTTTAGCCATTGTTTACACCTTCATTATAATATAATATTACCATAAATTTGCTATATTTTCAATTATTTTAATCGTATTATTATTAACTTTATAAATTGTAATTTGTAGTTATATTCCAAATTCTTTTGCATATTCTACTATACCAATTATTTCTTTCTCTGTATTTTTTAATTTTATTGCCATAAAGTTTTCGTTTGGTACTTCAAATGGTGCTATTATTCCATAATTTATTGCTGGAGAATATCCACTTTTAGAATAATAAGTTTCACTACCCAAAACAATAGAATAATGATAACCTAATTCTCTTGCTATTTGATGTCCTTTTTCTATTAACTCTTTACCTATTCCTTTTTTCTGATATTCTGGTAATATTCCAAGTGGTGCTAATGCTAATTCTTCATATTCTCCTATTTTAATTTTTGTAAATAAAATATATCCAACTATTTTACTGTCTTGAGTTGCAACTAATGATAATTGTGGTATAAAATTATTGCTATTTCTTAATGCTACTATTAAATCTTGTTCATTCCCATCACTATGCTCTGCTGTTTTAAATGCTGTTTTTACTACATTATATACTTCTTCATAGTCTTTTTTAGTTTCTTGCCTTATTTCTAACATTTCTATTTCTCCTCAAAATTGTAATTTTACTTTGTCATAAATATTTCTTGGTTACCATCATCTATAATAAATTTATTGTTCTTTGTTTTAATAAGATGAGTTCCTATTGGCATATCTAAATATGGAATAATAGATT
>CAQOYX010000062.1 GCA_948852375.1 uncultured Clostridia bacterium | reverse complement strand
TAGAACAAACAGCATATAAAGGAGATGGTGTCTTTGAATTTGTAGACGATATTATGTATTATATGAAAAAAGGAACTGATTGTGAGACAACTAAACTCGAAATATATAAATATAGAGTTGATGAAACAGAAAATATACCTAAATATGATGCAAGATTACTAAATGTATTAATAGTACCAGATACAGATTCTAGAGAGGGTGGAAATGCCTTAAAGGTAAAATACAAAATACAAGTACAAGGTGACCCAACATTTGGTACAGTTACATTTACAAATGGAGTACCAACATTTACAGAAAAAACTGCATAAAATAATTTGTGTTTTTCGACAAATTATTACAATATATGACATATTGTATATGATAAACTCCTTTTATAATAAAATAAAAGGAGGAATTTTTGTATGGAAAAAGGAAAGAAGCCAATATATAAAAAATGGTGGTTTTGGGTGATAATTACTATATTAATAATAGGGATTGCAGTTGCTGGAACAAGTGATGAAAATACAATTACTCCAGCTACATCAAGTATCAGTGAAAAAACAGAATATAATCAAGGCGAAGAAGCGATGTTAGGGAATGGTGCAATTATAGTTACAAAAGTAGAAAAATCACAAGGAAACCAATTTGATAAACCTAAAAGTGGAAAAGAATTTGTTATAGTATATGTGACAATTGAAAACAAAGGAAACAGTAATTTGAGCTATAATCCATTGTATTTTAAAATGCAAAATTCACAAGGACAACAAGAAAGTATGACTTTTACAACAATAGATAAAGATACGGCGTTACATAGTGGAGAATTAATACCAGGAGGAAAAGTAACAGGAACTGTAACATTTGAGCAACCAAAAGGAGACAATGGATTATTGTTAATATATAGCGATAATATATGGAGTTCAAAAGAATTGAAAATAAAATTACAATAATAAATTAAACAACACTTACATAGGTAGGTGTTTTTATTTTTGTAACAAGACATCAGTATTAACTGGTGTCTTTTATTGTAGGAGGGAATTATGGAATATATTAATTTAAAAGAGAGAAAAGATATATTACAATTAGGATTTAAGGATAAAGACGATAATATTTTAAAAGATGAAAAAGGTAAAGAAGTTTTTATAGAGTTTGATTTAGGAGATATAGAATTACCTCTAAAGTACAATAAATGCATAAATCAAATAGAGCAGGCTAGAAAGAACTTAAAAGCACAATTTATTATTATAGATAAAAAACAAGACTATAAAGGAAAGCAACTTTTAAGTTCTAACGAAGTAGAAAAAGTAAAAGCTACTAAACAATTCTATAAAGACATGGAAATAGCAATGGATTTATTCTTAGGGCAAGGAGGAACCAAGAAGTTTTTAAATCGGAAAAAAACCATATTGGGAAATGTGGGATGATATAGATGAAATGTTGAAGCCATACTATAGCAAAATGAAATTAACAATTAATGATATGACAGATAGAATAAAAGAAAAATATAAAGTAACTGAAAGTGATGTGTTGACTAATGAATAGTTATCCTAAATATGCACATGTAAAAGATAAAAAATATGCAATAAATACAGATTTTAGAACAGCATTAGAGTGTGAAAAGTTAGCAAAATCAAATGTAGAAGATGAAGAAAGAGCATTAGCAATAATTTATCTTTTATTTGGAGATAAAGGATTAGAAAATAGTCAAGATTGGCAAGAGTTATTAAAAATAGCATTAAAATATTTAAACTGTGGAAAAGAAAAAGCAGATAATGACGAAGAAGAACAAGAAATTGACATGGATTTTGAACAAGACTGGGAGTATATTCGTACTTCTTTTTTTTATGACTATAATGTTAAATTAGAACAAGGAACATATATGCACTGGTGGGAATTTTACAATTTACTTTGTGGACTATCTGACAAGTGTATTTTAAATAGAGTAAGATTTGTTAGAAATTTTGATATAGAACAAATAAAAGACATCAGAGAAAAAGAAAAATGGATTAAACAAAAAAAGCAAGTAGCATTAAAACAAAATAATATAAAAACAGCAGAAGAAAAAAGACTAGATGAGTTATTTGAAAAACAATTGAGGGGAGGGAATGGTATTAAAAGTGGATGGTTATTTAAAAATAAAAACAAAAATAGATAATAAAGATGTAGATAAAGGAATTATTGAGTTAGAAAATAAAATAAAGAAATTGCAAGAAGATAATTCAAAAGCAAGTGAAGAACAAAGTTCATTACAAAGGGAGATAGATAGTTATGAGCAATTACAACAAAAAGCAGATGCATACAGACATAAAATAAAAGAACTACAAGCTGAAAAAGATATGATTTTTAAATCTAATCCAGCTCTTGCTTTTCAAGGAAATATGCAAGAATATGAAAACATAAAAGTAAAGATAGGTGAAATACAACAAAAATATGCTCAAGCAGTAAATGAGATTGATAAACAATCACCTAAAATAGAAAAGGTAAGAACTAAATTAGACAAGGTAAAGTCAAAACAAACTGAAAATAATACTAAGATAGAACAATTCAAGCAAAAGATAGAGCAAATAAATTTAAAGAAAGTTCAATCTGGAATAGATAATGTAGGGCAAAAGATACAAGGTACTGTAAGTAAATTAGGGAAAATGACTATGGCAGTATTTGGTATTAGAACAGCTTTTAACGCAGTTAGACAAGCGATGAATATAGTTGCACAATATAACCCACAAATTTCAGCAGACCTTGAATATATGCGATACTGCATTGCTAATTTACTAGCTCCTGCTGTACAATGGCTAACTAAATTATTATATACAGCATTAAGTTATGTAAATGCAATAGCAAGTGCATGGTTTGGTATTAATTTATTTAGCAATTCTAGTGCTAAGAATTTTCAAAAAATGCAAAAAAGTGCAAGTGGAACAGCAAAAGCAATGAAAGAAATAAATAAATCTAGAGAAAGTTTTGATGAAATGAATGTTTTACAAGATGATGGAAGTGTATCTGGGAATACTGGAACAGGTATATCAGCTCCAAACACTGATTTAAGTAATATACAAGGAGAAGTGCCAAGTTGGTTAAAATGGATTACAGATAATAAAGATTTGATTTTATCAATTTTAGCAGGAATTGCATCTGGAATACTAGCAATAAAGCTTGGGCTTGGTGGAATAAAAGCATTAGGAATTGGTGTTTTAATTACTGGTATAATTTATACAGTACAAAGTTTATTAGCATATTTGAAAGATCCGTCTTGGAAAAATTTTGGGAAAATTATACAAAGTATAGGTGTAGCAGTTATAGGACTTGGAATCTTGATTGGAAATGTACCATTAATTGTAATAGGAGCTATAGTATTAATTGTAGGAACAATAATTAAATATTGGAAGCAAATCAAAAATTTTCTTCAAAGTGGTATAGACTGGCTTGCAAGCAAGAGTGATTGGGTTCATGAAATGTTTGGAGATACTGTAGGAGATATTTACGATAGTTTTGTAGAATGTTTACAAGGTATACTAGATGCATTTGATGGACTATTTACAGGCGTTAAAGAAATACTAGATGGAATTATAAGTATATTTAAAGGGATTTTCACAGGAGATATGCAATTGGTACTTGAAGGCTTTAAACAAATATTCAAAGGTGTATTTGATGCTTTATATGGAATAGCAAAATATCCACTTAGCCTAATAGGAATATCAGCAGATGAATTATTTAATGGATTAAAAACGGCAATAAAAGGAGTATACAATGTATTCAAAGGAATATTTACTGGTGATATGAAATTAGTTCTGGAAGGCTTTAAACAGATATTTAAAGGAGTGTTTGATGCATTATGGAGTATTGCAAAAGCACCACTAAATCTAATAATAAAAGGAATTAACTCATTGATAAAAGGAGCAAATAAAATACATTTTGATATACCAGATTGGGTTCCAGGTTTTGGAGGAAAAACATTTGGTTTTAATATTCAACAAATTCCTCTTTTAGCTAAAGGCGGTGTAATTTCTCAACCTACAACAGCAATTATAGGTGAAGCAGGAAAAGAAGCGGTTATGCCATTAGAAAACAATTTAGAATGGTTAGATATCCTAGCAACAAAAATAGCAAATAAAATAGATATAGGCGGAGGAGCTTATATAATCAATATGGACAGTAGGACAATTCAAAGAGGAATAGTAAAAAGACAGCAAGAACTTGCTTTTGCTAAGAATGGGAGGTAATTATGCTAATAGATAAAGATAGTTTGATTATAGATGGTGTAAAAATGGCTCCATATCTAACAAAAGCGAAGTTTGGTTACCACAAAATATGGGGGAAAGATACAGGCAGAGCATTATCAGGGGATAATTCTGGAACACTAAAGGGGATATATCCCAAAATAACAATGACATTTAGAAGATTAAATGAAGAAGAGATAGGAATTATTCTATCTCTTTTTAATAAAGCTGAAAATAAAGTTACTTTCTATAATCCAGACCTTAAAAAGGAAATAGTGAACATGTCTTGTTATTCAAATGACCAAGAATACGACCAAGAATATTTAGGAAAAATACAAGGATATAGTTGTGCTGTAATTTCAAATAAAAAGAGGGAGCATTATGTATGAGAAATGTAACAGATAATTTCAAACAAGATATTAGAACCTATGGAAGACAATTAGATTATAAAATCAAAATAAATAAAATAGAGGCAGATACAGATGATTTTAATTATTTAAAACCGTCATTTCATACAGATTTATTTAAAACGGTAATGCATGAAATTGAAATAGATGCTAAAAATGAACTAGAAAAGAAAACAACAATAAATATAAAAGCAGGAGTTAAAGTAAACGAACCAGATTATGAATATATAAATTACAATACTTATACTGTTAATAGTTGCGAAAGGCAAGAAGATACATCATCATACATAATTAAAGCATATGATAAAATGATTGAAGCAATGATTGATTATGATTTAGAATTAACAGAAAAAATAACTGTAAGGCAGTATTTAATAAGAGTATGTCAAAGATTAAATTGGAATACAAAAAATATTCCAACTACTTTTATAAATTCTGAAAAACTAATAGACCCTACACTACATGTAAGAATAGGGTACACTTTTAGAGATGTGTTAGATGAAATTGCAACTATAACTTGCAGTTTTTTATTATTTATAAATGATGAGTTTTGTATGATTTATCCTACCGAAACAAATGAAAATATAGATGAAAGCTATTTGGATGAAGATGATGTTACCATAGGAGAAAAGTATTTTATAAATTCTTTAGTGTTTAGTAGAGCAGAAGAAAGCGACAATATATATAGAAAAGACAATAATAGTATTGAAGTAAATGGATTACATGAGTTTAGAATAGCTGATAATCAATTACTAAGTACAAATGACAGAGATTTATACATAGATGAAATGTTTAATTATTTAAAGACTTTTGAATTTTATATTTTTGATGTAAAAACTAAAGGAATATTGTTTCTAGAGGCATGTGATAGATTTAGTTTTGTATTGGGAGGAAAAACATATACAACAATACTATTAAATGACGAAACAACATTTGAAGATGGTTTATCAGAAGACATTTATACAGACAAACCACCAGAAACTGAAACAGACTATAGATATGCTGATGAAACAGATAAAAGAATAAATCAAACATATATCATTGTAGATAAACAAAACCAAAAAATAACCCAATTAGTCCAAGAAACAGAAGAACACGAAGAAACACTAGTAAAGCATGAGCAGGACATAAATGGACTTAAGCAATCTGTCTCAAACACAATAGACTACAAACGTAAACAATGTAATAAAAACCAGCTCTACTTAACAGAATGCCAAGCAACAGATTTAATGAAATTTAATGTATGTGGAGCAAAAGAATACAATAATTATTTGTTTCCACAGGAAAATTTGTTTCCAAGTGAAATTTATCCAAACCAGGAGGTGATATAACATGAAGTACATAATAGTAGTAGATAAACAATCACGTACAAATCCATCAAATGAGAAAAGAGAAATAACATTTGAAATAGACGAATTACGAAAAAAAGGTGATGTACATGATGATTTTATAATAGAAAATGGACAGGCAAAAGTAATAAGACGTATTGCATTATCAAAATACAATGTAACAAGTGTATTAGATAATGAAGTAATAGAAGAATTAGGAGAAGCAAAACTTCAATTGTTTGAGGGTGATAACTATATCTATGTAAAAGATGAATATAACAATCAAATGTGTGCTGAATATATTGTAAAAAGTGATTTTACAGATATGTATGTGACTAAACTAGAAATGAAGTCAAAAATAGAGGAAACGTCACAAGAGATAGAATTATCAGTAGAACAGAAACTAGAAAGTTATAGTACAACAGAAGAAACAAAATCAATTATTAAATTATTATCAGACCAAATTGCATTAGAATTGATAAAAAAAGTAGATGATGACAAATTGACAGGAGCTAGTATTATCTTAAGAATAAATGAAAATAAATCTGAAGCTAAAATAAATGCAGATATGATTACATTAACAGCTAATGATGTTTTAAACATATTAGCAAATAATGAAATAAATTTTACAACTAAAAATATGACACTCAAAAGTACAAATTTTAGTGTAGATAAAAATGGAAACATTGTAGCTAAAAGTGGAACAATAGGTGGATTTACACTAGGAGCAACTACATTTACAACAACAATTAATGGACTTTATGATTATAATATTTATGATGTAGCTAATTCTGCAGCTATATATTTTGGAAATATAAGTAATACATCTATTACATCTACTTTATATGATATAGATAATGATGGTTCAGTTGATATTATGGATGCACAAGCAATGCTAGATATTATCAACAATAAAAAAACTAATACAAAACAAATTTCAGGAACATTTCAAATAAATACAAATAATCCAAAAAATTTTATTTCTATAAAAAATGAAAATAATTTAGCTGTATCAATTGGCGTAGGAGGTATTAATACACATATACTTACAGCACAAAATATCGTTTGTGGAGTAAGCTCTAGTCTAGACCCTAATTTTGGAGTAAAAATTAATGGTAATACAGGTGTTGTTTATGCGAAAAATTTTAATAATACTTCATTAGAAAATATAAAGAAAAATATAACAAAGTTTAATGATGCATTAGAAATAATTAAGAACTCTGAAATATATGAGTACAATTTTAAAACAGAAAAAGACACAGATAAAAAACATGTTGGTTTTGTTATAGGAGACAAGTATAATACACCGAACATAGTAAAATCAAGTACAGGAGAAGCAATAGAAAGCTATACTATGTCTTCTATTAACTGGAGAGCTTTACAACAGGTAATAGAACGTCTTGAAATCGTAGAAAGGAAGATAAGATAATGGAAGAAATTATTTTAAAAGATAGAGAATTTAAAGAAAAATTAACACAATTAATTAGTGAAAGTGGATTACCAGCTTTTATATTAAAGCCAACATTTAAAGAGATATTTGAACAATTAAATTTATTAGAACAACAACAATATCAACAAGTTATAACTAGTAAAAAAGAGGAGGAGTCAAAAGAAAATGTTTAATTGGGAAGATATAGAATACATAAATCCACGAAAAAAAGTATTCAAAAATATGAATACAAATGAAATGATTAATTTAGAGTTGCAAGAAGACCCAGATAATATATTAAAAGAAAGCAAAACACCTCTTACAGCATATAATTTGAACCAAGCACAACAAGAAGTAGTAGACGACATGAGCAAAACATACATAGGCACAAATATAACAGCACCTACGATAGAAGGATATGGCAGAATAAATAAATTATATGGCAAAACAGAAGAAATAGGCGCAGGAGAAAAAAGCCCAGATAATCCGTATGAACTAAAATGCGTAGGTGATGATGTAAACTTGTTTGATGAAAAGTGGAGACAAGGTGCTTACAGTAATAACACAATGTTAACACGTGTATTTTCAGCTAGTGATATTAAAGTCGAGAAAGGTTCTTATACAGTTATTACTAATTTAGATTTTAGTAAATATAATATATCATTTGCAGCTTCAGATACTCCATATCCAGCACCAGGACCTTTGTTAGCAGATAGTGGATGGCAGACTAAAAATGAAATAACTATTGAGATTTTTCAAGATGGATATTTAGGAATTGGAGTAAAAAAGCAAGATGAGTCAAATATTACACCTGATGAAATGAAAAAATATGAATTTAGAATACAAAATAAGTTAAAAAAAATAGAAACAATTTCAAAAAATGGTACAAATACAAGTTCTAATATAACATATACAAATAGTCCACTTTGCTACTTAAAAGACGAACAAAACAATATAATAGCACAAGATTATATTGATTATACAAATAAAAAAGTACATAGAGAATGTGGATATATTGTTTTTGATGGCAGTGAAGATGAAGATTGGGAGTTTGATGCAAATTATAATAGATTTTATATAAATAAACCAACAAATTATAAAGTATCAATACCAGAAAAACAAACATCTAATTGCAATAAATACAAAATAGGAAATACTGAGATAGTCGACAGCAGTTACATAGTTGGTAATAGCGGTTTTATTGTAAAAGACTCTAGATTTAATACTGTAAATGCCTTTAAAGATGAATTAAAACAGAAAAAACTTATATTTATTACATCATTAATAACACCAGTTGAAGAAGATATCGAATGTTCTAACAAAATTGTACAATATGATGAAGAAACAACAGTGTATAATAGAGATGGAGCAGAGATAGAGGTAAGTTTGACAAATAATAAGGCGATTAGTGAAGTAAATGAAGATTTGAACAATATAGAAAAGAGTACAAATAATATAGAAGAAATGAGACAAATTAAAGTTATAAGTAAAGAAGAATTTTTTTCAGATATAAATGTGAATATAGTAGAATTTTATGCTTATAAGCAAAATAATATTGTAAATATACAAAGAATGGTTGTAGACAGTACATCATATACAGCAAGTGTAAACAAGAAAATA
>CAQOYX010000061.1 GCA_948852375.1 uncultured Clostridia bacterium | reverse complement strand
TTTGGAGTTAATATGTTGAAATTGTAGTAAACATTTTCGCATAAGCCACGTTATAGGCTATTAAGATATTATAGAAATATAATAATTAAGGTGGTATCGTGAGTTAAACTTCGCCCTTATTTTATGAGCGAAGTTTTTTGATATTTAAGTGTATAATATAATATAAAAGGTAAATATATTAATTAGTAGCATAAATTAATATGGGGGTATTATATTATGAATAAAAAAGTTAACAAGAATGAAATTATGCAAAAGGCAAGAAAAGTCATTGAAGAAGGAAGAGATGAGCAATTTAGTAAAGAGGAATTAAATTGGTTACAAAAGAATGGTGGAGTTATATATTTAGCATATAAAAGGGTATTAGAAATGAAAAAACAGGATTTAAGTAATGAATTAGGAGGAAAAGATAATGAACGATAATCACAAATTACAAGACAAATATAATCCAAAAGATTTTGAAGAAAAATTATATAAGGAATGGGAAAAAAAAAGATACTTTAAACCAAGTATGGATAAAAAAGAAGAAGCTTATTGTATAATGATGCCACCTCCAAATGTAACTGGAAAATTACATATGGGGCATGCTTTAGATGGTACTATACAAGATATTCTAATTCGTTTTAAAAGGATGCAAGGATATAATACTTTATGGCTTCCAGGGACAGATCATGCCTCAATTTCAACAGAAATGAAAGTAGTAGAAAAGCTTAGAAAAGAGGGCAAGACTAAACAAGATATTGGAAGGGAAAAGTTTTTAGAAGAGACTTGGGAGTGGACGCACCTTTATGGAGGCGAAATTGAAAATCAGCAACGAAAACTTGGATGTTCATGTGATTGGGATAAACGTAGATTTACATTAGATGAAGGACTATCTAATGCTGTTTTAGAACAATTTGTTAGTTTATATGAAAAAGGACTAATATATAAAGGAAAAAGGATGGTAAATTGGTGTACAAGTTGCAATACATCTATATCTGATGCAGAAGTTGAATATAAAGAGGAATCATCACATTTATGGCATATTAGGTATAAAATTGCAGGTACGCAAGATAAATACATAATAGTTGCAACAACAAGACCAGAAACAATGCTTGGAGATACAGCAGTAGCTGTTCATCCAAGTGATGAACGATACAAACAATTAGTTCGGGAAAAAATGTATTTTACCAATCATGAATAAAGAAATACCAATAATACAAGATGAGTTCGTAGAAAAAGAATTTGGAACAGGATGTGTTAAAATAACACCAGCACATGATATGAACGATTATCAAGCAGGATTAAGACATAACTTAGAAATAATAGAGGTATTTGATGAAAACTTTAAAATGGGAAATTTAGTTCCAGAATTTGCGGGAATGGATTTACAATCTGCAAGAAAAGAAATAGTAAAAAAATTAGAAGAAATAGGAGCATTAGTAAAAACAGAAGAATACATACATAATGTAGCAAAATGTGAAAGATGTAAAAACACAATAGAACCTAAAATTTCTACACAATGGTTTGTTAGTATGAAAGATTTAGCTAAAAGAGCAGCAGATTCGGTAAGAAATGAAGAAATGAAATTTGTTCCTAAAAGATATGAAAAACAATATTTTCATTGGCTAGATAATATACAAGATTGGTGCATTTCAAGACAGTTATGGTGGGGGCATAGGATACCTGCGTATTACTGTGAGACTTGTGCAGAAATAAATGTTTCAAAAACAAAGCCTGTAAAGTGTAAAAAATGTGGAGGTGCTAATTTAACTCAAGATGAAGATACATTAGATACTTGGTTTAGTTCTGCATTATGGCCATTTTCAACACTAGGATGGCCAAACATTGAAAATGAAGACTACAAAATATTTTACCCAACAAGTGTATTAGTAACAGGTTTTGATATTATTACATTTTGGGTATCAAGAATGATGACACAAGGATTGGAATTTACAAATGTTCCGCCATTTAAAGATGTTATAATACATGGTTTAGTAAGAGATTCACAGGGTAGAAAAATGTCAAAAACATTAGGAAATGGAGTAGATCCAATAGATGTAATTGAAAAGTATGGTGCAGATAGCTTAAGATTTGCTGTAATATCAGGTACAACAATGGGAAATGATATAAGATACATGCCAGAAAAATTAGAACAAGCATCAAATTTTGCAAATAAAATTTGGAATGCAGCAAAATTTATAACAATGAATTTAGCAGATGATGAAAAAATTATAGAATTTGGAAAAAATAACAAAGACGAATTAGGAAGATATAAAAAAGAAGCCTTAAGAGTAGAAGACAGATGGATTATAAATAAGCTAGATACTTTAATACAAAGTGTTACAGAAAGTATAGAAAAATACGATTTAGGAATAGCACTAGATAAAATATACAATTTCATATGGAATGAATTTTGTGATTGGTATATAGAAATAGCAAAACCAAGATTATATAGTAATGAAGAAAAAGTACAAGTAAGTTTTGTACTAAACTATGTATTTGGAGATAGCTTAAAACTATTACATCCATTTATGCCATTTGTTACATCAGAAATTTATGAAAAACTAGTAAATTATAATGATAAAGACCTAATGGTATCAAAATGGCCTAAAATAAAGGAAAGAGTAGAATATGATACTGGGCATGACTTTATAGGAAACATAAAAGAAGTAATTATAGGAATACGTAACATAAGAGCAAATATGAATGTACATCCATCAAAAAAAGCAAAGTTAATATTTGTAACAAATGAGTACCAAAAAGAAATAGAAGAATCAAAAGAATTTATACAAAAATTGGGATTTGGAAACGAAATAATAGTAAAAGGAGAAAAAACAGACATACCACAAAATGCGATTTCAGTACAAAGTTTCGGAATAGAGGTATTTATCCCATTTGAAGAATTAGTAGATATAAAAGAAGAACTAGAACGACAACAAAAAGAAAGTAAAAGACTAGAAAGTGAAGTTGCAAGAGCAGAAAAGATGTTATCAAACGCAGGTTTTGTAGAGAAGGCACCAGAAGCTAAAATAAAAGAAGAAAAAGAAAAATTAGTAAAATACAAAGAAATGCTAAAAACAACAATGGAAAGAATTGAAAAATTAAAGGGATAAAAATATAATATAACTATAAAGCCATGAATAATAGCATAGTAAACAAGTAGCGGAAGAGAGTAATATATTTTATTTTTGGAGTGCAAGCTCCAACAGCCCATTGAGGAGGGGGAATGACCAACGTACGCCTTGGAGGAGTTGCACGTAGAAAATCAAATATATTACTCTCTGGAAGCGGACTGCAAAAGATACAATAATTTAGAGGAGAGAAAATTATGAATTTAGCAAATAAACTTACTATATTTAGAATAATATTAGTACCAATATTGGTAATAATCCCATTTTTTTACATACAGGGAGAATTCTTAAACATACCTATATCAATGTGGATTATGAATGCTATATTCATTATAGCATCAATAACAGACAAACTAGATGGATATATTGCACGTTCTAGAAACCAAATAACTACTTTTGGAAAATTCTTAGATCCAATAGCAGATAAAATACTAGTACTTTCTGCAATGCTTATTTTAGTAGAAATGAATAAACTTCCAGCTTGGATACCAATCATAGTACTATTTAGAGAATTCATAGTTTCAGGCTATAGGCTAGTAGCGGTAGAAAAGGGTGGAAAAATAATTGCAGCATCTATATGGGGAAAGCTAAAAACGTTAACACAAATGATAGCAATTATTTTAGCCTTTATAGATACAAATTATTATGGTGCATTTATTAATGGTGGACTAACAGGATATAACTATATAATAAATTTGGTTATGACAATTATTATGACAATATCTGTAATAGCAACCATCTTTTCAGGTTATGATTATATAAAAAATGGAAAAGATTTATTCTAAGGAATAGATATTTACTTAAAGAGTACCATGCAAAGAACGACCAAGGGTTCTAATATAATAAGCGACCAAAAAGGAATGATATATATATGAATATTACACAAGCCAAAAAGAGGATAGAAGAATTACGTAAGACCATAGCATACCATAACAAAAAATACTATGATGATGATGAACCAGAAATTAGTGATTTTGACTATGATATGCTAAATAATGAACTAAAAAATTTGGAAAAACAGTTTCCAGAATTAATTACTAAAGATTCGAATACGCAAAAAGTAGGAGGAACAATAAAAAAGGGTTTTAAAGAGGTAACTCATGAGGTACCTCTATTAAGCTTACAAGATGTTTTTTCATTTGAAGAAGTATATGAATTTGACAAAAGGATAAAAAAACAACAAGAAGAATTTGGAGAAATTACCAATTATGTTGTAGAAACGAAAATAGATGGTTTATCTGCAAGTCTTAAATATGAAAATGGAAAATTTGTACAAGGAGCGACACGTGGAAATGGGCAAATTGGAGAAGATGTTACAAATAATCTTGCAACCATAAAAACAATACCAAAACAACTAAAGGGAAAAATAAATATAACAGTGCGTGGGGAAGTTTTTATTGGAAAAAAAGAATTTGAAAAGATGAATGAAAAAATAGGATATGAAGATGGTACACTATTTGCAAATGCAAGAAATGCAGCTGCACGGTTCTTTAAGACAATTAGATAGTAATGTAACTCGGAAAACGTCCACTAGATATATATGTTTTTAATGTACAAAAAATAGAAGGTAAAATATTTAATTCACATTTTGAAGAATTAGAATATCTTGCAAGGTTAGGATTTAACGTAAATCCAGTTAGAATACCTTGTACTACTATAGAAGAAGTTGTTGAGGCAATAAAGAAAATTGGAGAAACAAGAGAGTCTTTATCTTTTGGAATAGATGGAGCGGTTGTAAAAGTAGATAATTTAAAATTAAGAGAAGATTTAGGTCAAACTGCAAAAACACCAAGATGGGCTATTGCATATAAATATCCACCAGAAAGGAAAGAAACTATATTAAAAGATATAGTATGCCAAGTTGGAAGAACAGGAGCAATAACACCAATGGCTATTTTAGAACCAGTTTCAGTAGCAGGTTCAACTATTTCAAAAACTACACTACATAATGAAGATTTTATAAAAGAAAAAGATTTAAAAATAGGAGATACAGTTGTTATACAAAAAGCAGGAGATGTAATTCCTGAAATTGTAGAAGTGAAGAAAGAAAAAAGAACAGGAGAAGAAAAGGAATTTTTAATGCCAAAAGTATGCCCTGTATGTGGAGCAATTGCTGTAAGAGAAAATGGAGAAGTGGCTATTCGCTGTACTGGAATAGAGTGTCCTGCAAAACTTGTAAGAAACATAATTCATTTTGTTTCAAAAGAAGGTATGGATATAGATGGTCTTGGGGAAAACCTAGTAGAACAATTTATAGAAAAAGGATTAATAGAAAATATAGCAGATATATATACATTAACATTCGATAATATAGCCTCATTAAAGAAAAATGGAAAAAAATTTGCAAGTAATTTAATAGATGCAATAGAAGAAAGCAAAAAAAGGCCATTTTATAAGCTAATAACCGCATTAGGGATAAGACATATTGGAGGAAAAACTGCAAAAACAATAGCAAAACATTTTAAAAATATAGATAATTTAATGTTAGCAAAAGTAGAAGAAATAGCAGAGCTTGAAGACGTAGGGCAAATTATGGCAGAAAGTATATATGAATTTTTTAAAGGGGAGCAAACAATAGACCTAATACAAAAACTAAAAAATGCAGGAGTAAACATGGAAGAAGAAATAATAGAAGAAAAAAACTTAAAATTTGAAGGTTTAACATTTGTTTTAACAGGAACACTTGAAAATTATACAAGAGAAGAAGCAGGAAACATAATAGAAAATTTAGGCGGAAAAGTATCATCATCAGTATCAAAAAAGACAAGCTATGTTTTAGCAGGAGTTGACGCAGGAAGTAAACTAACAAAAGCACAAAATTTAGGTGTAAATATTATAACAGAAAAAGAATTTGAAGAAATGATAAAATAAGGAGTAATTATGGATTTAAAAAAACAATATGATAATTTAACAAATAAATCTTCTGTAGGAGAAATGCAAGAATATGTACACAATATGATACAAGAAAGAGGTTTTGAAAAAGAAGATGTAAAAGATGTAATGATTTTACTAACAGAAGAAATAGGAGAATTAGCAAAAGCTATTAGAAAAACGACAGGCTTAAAAATGGATATTTCAAAAGATAATGATAAATATGATGTAAAAGGAGAAATAGCAGATGTGTTTAATTATTTATTAAGCATGTGTGATGTAGTAGGGGTAGATTTGTTTGAAGTATGGAAGAAAAAAGAACAAAAAAATTTCGAAAGGATTTGGAAGTAAATAAATGGAAGAAAAATATGGTTTTGAAAGGTTTGATAATGAATTAGAAAATGGGTTTCAAATTTATTTTACATATGTAAATAATAGATATTTGGTTTTTAAAACCACAGAAAATTGTTATACACAAAAACTAATATCTGTGCAAGATAAAAATCCACAGCCAAGGATGGCAATGATTACACGTAAGAGATTAAAAGAAATGTTTCCGTATATGACAGATATTGAGTATAAGATAGGAACATCAGAGATGTAAAACTTGTAAGTATTGATATGAGCGAGTTTTATTAAAATGATAAAAATATAGAATTTTATAAAAACTTAAAAAAGCGACCAATTTTATTAAAATAGTAAAAAATGATAGCCTAACTGGTAGGTAGGGAATATGTCCATTGACATAGCAAAAATAAAAAATTTAATATGCCGATTACAGGAAATAGAGTGTTATAAAAATAGCACTTTATTTTTTTATTCCCAAAAGTTTTGAATATAAAAGCTAATAGATTTACAGATACAAATAAATGAACAAAATAGATAAAGAAACGGACATAAAATTCAGGAGTTTTTATAGTAAAAATATGTCCGATTAGACTAATTTTCATTAGCAAAAAAGCGGACAAAATAAAAGCATGCAAAAGGCTAAAAAATCTAAAACAAAAGAAAATCACTGTATGGAGTTTAGGGTGTACATACAGGTAAGGGGTTCAAAAGAAAAAAAGATGATGTATATTAGTTTAATTAAGAAATGGAGGTTTGAGATTATGAAAATAAGATTAAGTTCAAGAGATATAGAGCTTATATGTTTTATAGGTAGATATAAGCAAATAAAATCAGTTGATTGTAAAAAGATTTATAAATCTAAAGATTATTATAGAAAAAGATTAAAAGTATTAGAAAAGGCAGGGTATGTAAAAAGAGAAGATACATATTACATAAAAATTGATATAGAGGGAAGAAGATTATTACAAGATTTTGGTTATGAAAGTTATAATCTTTGTAGAAATAAAGATTACAAAGATAGAATAAAAGATATAGCAAAGATTGCAATGATTGGATTTGAAGATGATATAAATTTTATACCTAGCTGGGAGCTAAAAGAAAATAATATTTATACAGATTTAGGTAGAAAATACATTGGTGAATTGGAAATTTTACAAAATAAATATATTGTGTATTATATTTCAAAAAGAAATAACCCATTATATGTAAAACAAACATTAACAGATATTAATAAAATGTTTTCAAATGATAAAATAATCGTGTTTTTAGAAGATTTTGAAAGAATGAATAAAAGAAATAAGTATTTTATAATAAGTGGTAAGTCTATACAAATAATAAATCCAACAGAAGATAATTTGGAATTGATAAAGACTATTAAAGATATAGATATTTATGATGTAGTAAAAGAAATTTACAAAGGAAAAGAAATACTGCTTTCTAACTGGAATAAAGCAGACTTTATGACAGAAGATAAAAGATATATTATTTTTATGCCTTTTATCGATACAGGAAAATTGCATAAATTAAATATAGCTTATGGAGATAATAAAGAAGCTAAAAGAAATATTGATATATTAACTTTAAAGAGAAATAGAAGTAAGGTTAATGAAATGTTAGTTAAATCGACTAATATTATTGAAATTGATAAATGTTTAGATAAAGTTAGAAATGAAAAAATGTTATGTGAATAATAGGATTTTTTAATTTTTGATTTTATTGTAAAATTTGTCAACCTGTGATAGAATTACAGCATAATGATAAAAGGAGAATTTATTGGAGGTAGATTTGATATACTTAAAAACATTTAAACTAAGTAATAGCAAAAGTAGAAATAGCAATATATATCCGTTTAATGTATTAAAAAATAAAGAACCAGATGTATTTTTGTTTGATAATATAACTGTATTATATGGTAATAATGGCTCTGGAAAATCGACTATATTAAATATTATTGCACATAAATTAAATTTAAAAGGAAAAGAAAGAAATAATCCTAAAGTTATTGGAACATTAGATTATTTTGAAGAATATAGCAGTGAATGTGAATATGAGTTAGGAGAAAATGAAAATAGTAAAAAAATAAATAGAATACCAGAAAATAGTAGATATATAAAGAGTGAAGAAATATTGTACGAAATAAGAAAAATACAGCAAGATGCAGTTTTACAAGAAAGTATAGAAAGTAACTTAGCCAGAGAAAGAGGATTAGAAAAAGCTAAAGAATTTTTAAAGACCAAAGAAGGTGAAAAACAGTTTGCAAGATTCGAATTTGCACAAGATAAATATTCTAATGGAGAAACAACAATGCAAATTTTAGAGGATAATATTCAGCCAGATACATTATATTTATTAGATGAACCAGAGGTTTCACTATCTCCTCAAAATCAAGTAAAACTTGCAGAAGAAATAAATAAAATGTCAAGATATTTAGGTGTTCAATTTATAATAGCAATACATTCGCCATTTATGTTAGGTATTTTAAATGCTAAAATATATAATTTAGATACTGAAGATTATAAAGTTCAAAAATGGAGTGAACTTGAAAATGTAAGGTATTTTTATGAATTTTTTAAAAGTAGAAAAAATGAGTTTGAAAAATAGAAAAATAACTAAAATATGAAGTTAGAAAAAGTGTTTAAAGGAGTAAATTGCAGTAATATGATAAAAGGTAAAAAAGTAATTATATTTGATTTAGATGGAACATTAATTGATTCAATAGGAATATGGAACGAAATAGATAAAGAACTAATAAAAACAATAGGAAATGGTAGGATTGATAATGTAGATATAGGAAAGCAAAGAGATGAAAAATTAAAAGAATATAGTAAATGTGAAGATGCTTATTTAGAG
>CAQOYX010000060.1 GCA_948852375.1 uncultured Clostridia bacterium | reverse complement strand
ATTTTATTAATAAATTAATTTATTAATTCAGGAATGGAAATTAATTTATTTTCCTCATCAATTTTTTTTACAGAGTTTTCCTTAATTTTTAAATTATCCTTGGCAACAGTCATAAGTAATTTAATCCTATTAGTTTGATTTGCTTCACTAGCTCCTGGGTCATAATCAACAGGAGAAATATTTGCTTCAGGAAATTTGCTTCTTATAGTTTTTATAACACCTTTACCAACAACGTGATTTGGCAAACAAGCAAATGGCTGTACACAAACAATATTTGGAATGTCATTTTCTATATATTCAATCATTTCAGCAGTTAAAAACCATCCTTCACCAGTTTGATTACCTATACTTAATACATCTTGCACTTTTTCTTCTAAGTGCCAAATATCACAAGGAGGCAAATAATTCTTTTTAGAATTTGCAAGAGCAATTTTTAAATCTTTTTCAAAAATATTAATTAAATTAATAGCAATTTTTGAAACTTTAGAAGATGTTTTATTTATTTTTAATAAATTATTAAATGTAATTTTATGAGTAGCCATAAATTTAACAAATCCCATAAAATCAGGAAGAATAACCTCAGCACCTTCATTTTCTAAAAGCTCTGCTACAAAATTATTTCCAAAAGGATGATATTTAATTAATACTTCTCCAACAATACCGACTTTAGGTTTCTTTATATTTGTATTTAATTCAATTTTTTCAAAATCATTTACGATATCATAAATACTTTGTTTAAATTCCTTACTAGAACGTGATTTAACAAGTTCTTTACACTTTAGTAACCATTTATCGAATAAAGCTTGAGATTCACCAAGATTTACTTCATAAGCACGATTCTTATATAAAACTTTCTGCAATAAATCGCCATAAACAACACATCTAATAATTTTTTCAATTAAAGGAACACTTAACTTAAATCCAGGATTTTTCTCCATACCAACTAAATTAAAAGAAATAACAGGTACCCCGAGGAAAACCAGCATCCTTTAAAGCCTTACGTATAAACCCAATATAATTTGTAGCCCTACATCCACCACCAGTTTGTGACATAATAATAGCTGTTTTATTAATATCATAATCTCCAGATTCTAAAGCTTCAATAAACTGACCAGTAGTTAAAATAGAAGGATAACAAGCATCATTATTAACATACTTAAGACCAGTTTCAACAGTATGAGGTGTACATTCTTTTAAAAGTTTAACATTATAACCACAAGAACCAACAGCAGATTCCAAAAGTTCAAAATGAATAGGAGCCATCTGAGGTATTAAAATGGTATAATCTTTTTTCATATCTTTAGTAAAAGGTACTTTTTCAATACTATAATCCCCAGAAGCACATGTATCACATTTTTTTGCTAAACGTTTTTCCATACTTGCAAGCAAAGAACGAATACGAATACGTACAGCACCAAGATTATTTACCTCATCAATTTTAATTAGTGTATACATCTTTTCAAAACTTGACAAAATCTCCTCAACTTGGTCAGTAGTTACAGCATCAACCCCACATCCAAAAGAATTAAGTTGAATAAGTTCCAAATTATCATGCTTACCAACAAATTCAGCAGCAGCATATAACCTTGCATGAAACATCCATTGGTCAACAACCCTTAAAGGACGTTTAGCCTCAGCTTGATCTGCAATACTATCTTCTGTTAAAACACACAACCCAAGACTTGTAATTAAAGTATCAATACCATGATTAATTTCAGGGTCAACATGATAAGGACGACCAGCTAAAACAATACCTTTTAAATTATTTTTTTCAATATAAGCTATAGTATCCTTTCCATACCTGTGAATATCATTTCTACAATTTTGATATTCAGCTTCAGCCTTATAAGAAGCGTCAAGCAATTCTTTTTTTGAAAAATTAAATTCTTTAAACTCATCTAATTCTAAAATTCTCTTTACAAGATTTTTAGAATCAAAAGGTAAAAAAGGATTTAAAAACTTAACATTTTCATCTTTCAATTCCTCAATATTATTCTTTAAAACTTCTGAATAAGATATAACAATAGGGCAATTATAATGATTATCAGCTTTTTCATATTCTTTTCTTGAATATGGAATACAAGGATAAAATATAGTTTTAATTCCTGAATTTATCAAACTAATAATATGCCCATGAGCAAGTTTTGCAGGATAACACACTGATTCTGATGGCATAGATTCCATACCTTTTTCATAAGTATTTCTATTACTCTTTTCAGATAAAATTACTCTAAATCCTAAAGAAGTAAAGAAAGTAAACCAAAAAGGATAATCCTCATACATATTTAGAACCCTAGGAATACCAATTACACCACGAAAGGCTTTATCTTCAGGAAGAGGAGTATAGCCAAAAATCCTATCAAACTTATATTTAACTAAATTTGGCAATTTCGTATTATTAGAAACAATACCAGCTCCACGTTCACAGCGATTTCCAGAAATGTATTTTTTACCACCTGTAAATTTATTAATAGTAAGTAAACAATGATTTTCACATCCATTACATCTAGTATGAGTAACATCAATATCCAAAGTATCCAGTTCCGTAAGCTTTGCAATAGTAGAAAAATAATTCATATTAAAATTTGCTTCAAACTGTTCTAGAGCTAAAAGAGCAACACCATAGGCCCCCATAAGTCCAGAAATATCTGGGCGTACAACATTTTTACCAACAATAACTTCAAAAGCACGAAGTACAGCATCATTATAAAAAGTACCACCTTGAACAACAATATTATTACCCAAAGTTTTAGTATCCCTAACCTTCATAACCTTTTGAATAGCATTTTTAATAACAGAATATGAAAGACCGAGCTGAAATATCTCCAACAACATATCCTTCTTTTTGAGCCTGTTTAATCTTAGAATTCATAAAAACAGTACATCTTGAACCTAAATCTACAGGACGTTTTGATTTTATAGCCTCATTTACAAATTCGCCGATAGAAATATTTAAACTCTTAGCAAAAGTTTCTATAAAAGAACCACATCCAGAAGAACAAGCCTCATTAAGCATAATATTATCAATAACACCATTCTTAATCTTAATATATTTCATATCCTGTCCGACCAATGTCAACAATACTTGTAACATCAGGCATAAACTTCTTTGCAGCAGTGTAATGAGCAATAGTTTCTATCTCATTTAAATCTACATTTAAAGCAGTTTGAATTAATTTTTCACCATAACCTGTAACACCACTATATCGTATATTTACCCCATTGGGTAGAACAGAATATACATTCTTTAACATCTTAATAACGCTATTTAGAGGATTTCCCTCATTACTACCATATAAAGAATATAATAAATTACCATCCATATCAATTAAAACAAGTTTAGTAGTAGTAGAACCAGCATCAATACCGATAAAACAATCACCCTTATATGTAGATAAGTCCACTCTTGTAACAACATTACTTGCATGTCTTTTCTTAAATTCATCATAATCAGCAGTAGTACTAAATAAAGGAGCTAAAGGAACACTAGTATCATCATGTGAAATCCTTAAATCATCTATTTTACTTTTCAATTCATTTGTAGAAATTGAAGTAGAATTTACAGAATCAAGACAAGCACCTTTTGCTACTAAAAGATGAGCCTCATTTGGTACAATAGTAGATTCATCAGTCAAATGCAAGGTATTAATAAACCTTTGTCTTAACTCTGACAAATAATTTAAAGGACCACCTAAAAATGCAACATTACCACGAATAGGTCTACCACAAGCAAGCCCACTAATAGTTTGATTAACAACAGCCTGAAAAATAGAAGCTGCGATATCCTCTTTAGCAGCACCCTCATTTAAAAGAGGTTGAATATCAGTTTTAGCAAAAACACCACAACGAGAAGCAATAGGATAAATAGTATTATAATGTTTTGCAAGCTCATTTAAACCGAGAAGTATCAGTATTTAATAAAGTTGCCATTTGATCAATAAAAGCACCAGTACCACCTGCACAAGTACCATTCATACGTTGCTCAATAGAGTTATCAAAATAAATAATCTTAGCATCCTCACCACCAAGTTCAATAACAACATCTGTTTTAGGAATATACTTTTCCACTGCACGCTTACAAGAAACAACCTCTTGAATAAAAGGAAGCCCTAAAAAACCGTGCAGCACTCATAGCACCAGATCCAGTAAGAGCAACAGTAAAAGAATTATTTGGATATTTTAAAGTAAGTTCATTTAAAACATCACAAACTGTATTTTTTGTATCTGAAAAATGTCTTTTATAAGACACATAAATTGTTTCCAAATAACTATTCATTACAACAACCTTAACAGTTGTAGATCCTACATCTAAACCGACGTGAAGTAAATCATTCATATAACAAAAACTCCCTTCATAGAAGTTTATAAAATATAAACTCTAAAATATATTGTATACTTAAAAATTAAATTTGTCAAATACCAAAAAATGTAAAACCATACAGTATAAAAGGATTGCAAGAAATTTAAGATTGGCTACTTTTAGTTTTACGCCTATTTTTATTCGTTAACAAAGATAGTAAAGTCAAAAATACAGTAATAACTATTCCAAGCAATTTAGCATATAAATTATCATTATTTTCTAAAGTTTGAATATTATTTGTATCCTCATTTTTACTTTCAGACCAAACTCCTACATGTGATTCTTTTGCATTTTCTTGTTTTTCTTGCAGTACCCAAGCATATGTATAATTATCCTGTAGCATATAAGTCTTAGAGAGACCATTGTTAATTAATTCCTCTTGAAGTAAAACATCATCTACCCAAATCCAAGCCAAATGTCTACCGTATTTATCAGTTTTTGAAGCATTTGCATCATACTCTAATTCTATTTTAGTAGCACTCTTTAATTTTTCTTTAGTATAGCGACTAGCCTCTTTTCCGTAAGGTTGTTCACCTAAAGACGGATGAACAGTCTCAGGAGTGTCAATCCCTAAAAATCTTACAGTAATCAATTCACCATTTAATACAAACTTTGCAGTATCTCCATCCACAGGGTCACTGTAAATTACTTTAAATTTTTCATGTGAAACATCATTATCATTTATAATATTAAAATTCTCATCATAATAAACAGCAGTCTTTAAAATTTCCCATTTTTGTTTATCTTTATTCCACTCTACTTGATGATAATGCCTAATCTCATTTTGATTATGATAACCATAATATTTTCCATTGTGCTTAGTAATGCTAGAAGAATATTTATCCTTCCAACCGGTAATATTTCCACCATGTGCAAATACATTTGCATTAAATAATATTATTATAAATACTGAAATTATCACAATTTTTCTAAATTTTATCATTAAAAACACCTACTTTATATTTTAGTATAACACATTATTATTAAAATTCAAAAAAAACTTAAAAATTCATTGACTTTTTAAGTTTTGCAGTCTAAAATAAAGATAGTTTAATTCATTTAGATTTAATTCAAATATTAGGAGGTATACATGTTAAGTAATTTTCTTAATTTATCCAAAGACTCTATAAAAAAAATAGACAAGAATATTCAAAACAAAAAAGGAGAAAAAGTCATAGACAAATTTATTCATGAATTACAAGAATATCTAATAAAATTACAATCATCCACATTAGTGCAAAACTTACCAAAAGATATTATTTTAGCATTTGCTAAATATGATGGAAATTTTGCACAATGCTTTGATTATAATAATAAGAAAATTTATTACATTTCAAAGGACAATATAGTAGGTCCAAAGCCAGAAGTAGGAGAAACATTAAAATGGTATTCACCAGGCAAATACTATGTAGACTATACAGGAATACCAGCCCAAGAAAGTAAAATAGATGACTATTTGCAAGAATGTACAATAGCTAAATAAACAATACATACCTAATAATAAACCAATATTGGCAAAAGCTTCCAAGAATCACAAATATGTGGAAAATCTCATGAAAACCAAAATACTTATTTTTCAAATGAGGCCACTTTAATCCATAAATTACAGCACCAAAAGTATAAAAAATACCACCAGCAAGAAGCCACCATAAAGAAGAAAGAGCATCACGTGAGTTAAAAATAGTAATCATAGGATATACAGCAATAATAACAGTCCACCCCATAGCAAGATAAATACCAGTAGTAAGCCATCTTGGAGCATTAATCCAAGTAGCGGTTAAAACAATGCCAACAATAGCAAGTCCCCAAACAATGCCAAAAATAGACCAACCCCAGCCACCTCTTAAAGGACCAAGACAAATTGGAGTATAAGTTGAAGCAATCAAAATATAAATCATAATATGATCAAACTTTCTTAAAACCCTAGTAGTTTTTTCTCCAACATTTAATAAGTGATATAAAGAACTAAAAGTATATAACAAAATAAGACCGAGTACCAAAAATAGAAAACGAAACAATATCCCAACCCTTTTCATTACTATAAATGCTAGACATAATAATTAAAAAAACTAAACCTACAACAGATAAAACAGCCCCAAATAAATGAGTAAAACCACTAACAGGATCTTTAATTTTTTTCATATAATCATCTCCATAAATAACATAGAGCTATTTTACTATAGAAATAAGAAATAGTCAAATTTGTTCAGGATAACTGATAGCATAAATTTTTTGTAAGAAAACTCTTTCTAAAATCACGAAGTGATTTTATTTCTTGATTTTCTGTATTTCCTAATTGGATCTATATTTTTATCTTTATTTTTCAAATATTCACCATAATTTAAGTGATTTATATATTTTTTTAAATGAAATAAATCTAAATGCAAATACTGATTTTTCTGTCCATTCAATTCCTGCCTTGATATATGATGCTCCATCTCCCATTATGAAAATATTTTTGATTATTTCTGCTTTTACTTTTTTATCTATTCTTTCGCATTTCTCTATTCCAATTATTGCATCTGTAAAATAAATATATTCTACTGTTTCCTTATCCTTATAATATCTTCTTTCAAATTTTGCTTTTCCATTTTTTGTTATTAAACTATTTTCTTGAAATCTTACAGGCTCACATTGTTTTTTATTTTGGTTATCTTCAAATATTATTTCATCTATTTGTTTGGATATTTCTGAAAATAATTTTTTTTCCAAAACATTGGTAAACTCTTTTATTGCAAGTGTTAACGAACTCACATCTTCTCCTGATAATACTTTTTTTAATCCTTCTTTAAAATTTTATTGTTTTTTCATAAATCTTTTGTATAATTGAATACATAAGAGATACCTCTAAGTATGTAAGAAATAATTACAAATTACAGTTGTTTTTTAAAATTCGCATAATCTTGCTGGAGGTAGGGCATTTTTATTTGAGCTAATTGGTTATTTAGCTTTTAATAAGCAAAACAAATGTAAGTATCATATATTGACATATATTTATAAAACATATAAAATAAAAAACAAAGAAGAATATACAAAGGAGGAGCAAATGGTAAAGAAAAAGCATTCGGAATTTTCAAAAGGAATAACATTAATATCCTTAATAATAACAATAATTTTATTACTAATACTTGCAGGAGTAGTAATACAACTAACATTAGGAGATAAAGGAATACTTATAATATCCAAAAATTCAGAAAAAGAATATGAAAAAGCACAAATAAAAGAAGAATTGCAGTTAGAAATATTAGATATTCAATCAAAAAAACTAGGGCAAAGTAAAGACACAAGCAGAAATGATTTAAAAGAATTAGAAAACATTGGTGCAATAATAGAAGAAATAGAACCAATAGCAAAAGGAGAATATAAAGATTACCAGATTGAAATAGACGAAAATTATGAAGTAACAATATTGGAAAAGCTAAAGGAAGAAAAGCCAGTAGCAGTAATCAATCTGTTAACAAAAGAAGATGGAATAAAAGAAGCAAAAATACAAGTAACAGCAACCACAACAGAAGGAGAAATTCAATCAATAGAAGCAGAAAATGGAGCAATATTAGAAACAGAAAATAGTAATGCAGATAAAATATTTGTAGTTAAAGAAAATGGAGAATATATATTTAAAATTACAGGAACAAATGGAAGAAAAATATTAGTAAAGATAAAAGTAACTAATTTAATAACTCAAATTGAAGCTGTTTCTATTTTAGAAGGTATTTCTAAAATAACATATAGTGGATTGAAAAAAATGAAAATTATAGAAAATGTAGAAGAAGATATAACATATCAATTAAATACAATAGTGTATAAAGGAGATTTAGTATTAGATGGAGAAACAGAAACAGAAGGAGCAAAATTAACAAAAGCAAATAAAATATATGAATTTGGAAAAGAAAGAGATGTTGCAACAAATAATAGTTATGCACAAAACACAGTTGTACTAAAAGTAGAAGGAAATTTAACTATAAATGAAGGAGTAACATTAACATCAGTTAGAAATGGATATGGTGGACCAAAAGGAATGATAATATATTGTACAGGAACATTAACAAATAAAGGTGCAATAACTATGACACAGAGAGGTTCAAAAGCTATTGGACAAAATGTATATTTATGGAAAAATAAAAATAATTCAAGTTATGAAAAAGTCCCAAATGTAGGTGTGTCAGGAGGAAATGGCGGATGGGGAAATGTCTTACCTAATTGTGCTAATACAGGAGCAACACCAATAGGAGCGACTAATAGAGCTACAGGAGGAGGCCGGACGGAGGAGCAGGATTTTATCAAGGATACCAAGGAGGAAGAGGAGGAAATGGTACATCATATTCAGGAGGAACAGGAGCAGGTGGTGGATCAGGAAACTTTCGGACAAGCAGGTTCAAATGATGGAGGAGCAGGAGGAAATGGTGTATCAACCAATAGAGGATCACTGTATAAAGTTTTTGGAGCAGGTGGAGGAGCAGGAAATCCAGGAGGTTATGGTTCTGGAGATGGACATACAGCAGCAAGTGGAACTGGAGGATTATTAGTAATTTATGCAAATACATTTACAAATAATGCAGTAATATCATCAAATGGTTCACAAGGAGGAAATGGATATAGAGTAGGAGGCGGAGGCTCAGGACGGAGGATCTATAAATATTTTTTATAACAACATTGAAAGTACTGGTACAATACAAGCGAATGGAGGAGCAGGAGGAATAGGAACAAGAGGGAATGAATGTGCACCAGGAGCAAGAGGTGGAGCAGGTTGTATTACTAAAGGAAAAATTAAAAATGGAACATTTATTCAAGAATAAAATATAGAAGTAAATTAAATATATAAAAATATTAACCTCAAGAGCATTCCTAATTATTAGGATGTACCT
>CAQOYX010000059.1:2123-9344 GCA_948852375.1 uncultured Clostridia bacterium | reverse complement strand
TACTCCATTTCTATAAGAATATTTTACAACTGATTGCTTATATAATATATCTTGTGTTATACTATTCATAGGAAATACCTTCTTTCGATAAAGTTTTTGTCGTTAAAAACATTTTATCATACTTTTTGGTATTTCCTATTTTTATTTTCTATATTAGGTGTGACATATCTATTGTAAACCTATATTTTTTACTTTATCTTTAATTTTTTGTCTTGGTAAACTAAAAAGCTTACCAAGACTATATTTTATTATTCTTTTGCAAGTATTATTAATCTACCTTTACTATCATCTGTACATGTCGATAATGATATTTCTCTTGCTCCATTTGTATCTCTTGTGATATATTCAGCATCTGTTTCTGTTGTTGTATATGTTTTATATATTGTATATTTTATTTTTCTTCCAGAATTATCTTTTATGTATATACTATCTCCTTCTTTTAGTTGCTTATTTTTTCCAAAAAATGCTCCATTTCTATAATTGTGTCCTACAATTGTTGTATTTCCTACTTCATTTAATCCTGGTCCATAATAATATGCTACTGATGCTTCTAATGATTTTGGTGTTACTCTTTCCAATATTGGATAATTTATACCTGTTTTTGGTATTTCTATTGATCCTAATACATTAAAACCTTTAAATGTAGGAATCTTGCTCGTGTTATTTGAACCTACATTTGAATTTACTGATTCTATTTCTATTGTATTTCCTATAGAATTTGTATTTGTATTTGAAACTTTATTTTCTGAAGCTATATCTTTTATTTGCTCTTCATATTTAGACATAAAATCTCCGTGTTTCTTTATCAATATAATATTTTCTATACAAATCATATCCTAAAAATCCAATTAATCCCAAAATACCAATAATAACAATAACAAGTATAATTGTAAGTACATTACTATATTTACTATTTTCAAACATATTCATCTACCTCCTCTTTTTGCTTGTTTTTACATACTATTTATATTATAACATATTTTTCGACATTTTCATATGCTTTTATATTATTTTTTCTCTTAATTTTTTTCCTGCTACTAAATGGAAATGTAAATGTCCTACTGTTTGCCCTCCGTCTTCTCCACAATTTACTATTACTCTATAGCCTTTTTCTTTTACTCCTTGCTGTTGTGCAATTTTGTTAATTACATTATATATTTTTCCTATTATAATTTCATCTTCTTTTTTTATTTGTGCTAAAGATGGTATATGTTTTTTTGGTACTACTAATATATGGATTGGTGCTTCTGGGTTTATATCTTTAAATGCTATAACATTTTCATCTTCATACATTATTTCTGAAGGTATTTCTTTTTTTATTATTTTACAAAATATACAATCTTCCATAGCTCTCAATCTCCCCTATTTATTCTAATATTGCTTTTATACGTCTTACACCACTGGAACTTGCTTCTTCTTTTTTTATTTTGAAATGTCCTAATTCATTTGTATTTTTTACGTGCGGACCTCCACATAGTTCTTTTGATACTTCTCCAATCGAATATACTGTAACAATATCTGGATATTTTTCAATAAACATACATTCTGCACCTGATTTTATTGCATCGTCCTTTTTCATTTCTTCTACTTTTACAGGTAAACTTTGGCTTATCCACTCATTTACTAGATTTTCAACTTTTTTTATTTCTTCTTCTGTTAATTTATGGTCACATGAAAAGTCAAAACGCATTCTTTCAGGTGTTATATTTGAACCTTTTTGATGTACATCTTTATTTATAACAATTTTTAGGGCTGCATTTAGTAAATGTGTTGCTGTATGATAACTTATTGTTTCTTTAGTTTCTCCTGAAAGTCCTCCTTTAAACTTTTCACATGCCCCTACTCTTGATTTTTCTTGATGTTCTTTATATAATTTGTTAAATTCATCCATATCAATTGTGTAACCTTGTTCATGTGCTAAGTCCCCAGTTACTTCTGGTGGAAAACCATATGTATCATATAATCTAAATACTATTTGTCCATCTATTTTTTGTATATTTTCATTTTTTATTTTTGTAATAGCTTTTTCAAATTCTCTTTCTCCATGTTCAAGTGTTTTCATAAATTTATCTTTTTCTTCTATTAGTACTTGCTTAATAATGTCTCTGTTTTTTTCTAATTCTTTATACATCTGGCTTAAAATGTCTATATTTAAATCTATTAAGTTTGATAATTCATCTAAATTAATTCCTAATTTATTTAAATGTCTTGTCATTCTACGAATTAGCCTTCTTAACACATATCCTCTATCCACATTGCTTGGTCTTGCTCCATCTGAAATTATCATCATACTTGAACGTAAATGTTCTGCTACAATTCTTCTACTTTCTATATTATCTTGTTTTGCAATTTCTTCTAGTTTATCCATTATAGGTTTAAAAATTTCTGTATCATATGGTGTTTCTTTTCCTTGTAGTAACATAGTCATTCTTTCAAGTCCAAGTCCTGTATCTACATTTTTTTGTTTTAGCTTTGTATAACCATCCTTATTTTTGTAATATTCCATAAATACATTGTTCCAAATCTCAACATATTTGCCACATCCGCAAGATGGGTTACATTCTTTAGAACATGGTGCTTTTCCTGTATCATAAAACATTTCTGTATCTGGACCACAAGGACCAACTTCACCTGCTATCCACCAATTATCATCTTTTCCGAAATAGTAAATATGGTCTTCTGAAATTCCTACTTCTTTCCACACTTTAGCCGATTCTTCGTCTCGTGGTGCATCTTCATCCCCTGCAAAAACTGTTACAGATAACTTTTCTACTGGTATGCCTAATTCTTTTGTTAAAAATTCATAACTCATTTTAATAGATTCTTCTTTAAAATAATCTCCAAGTGACCAATTACCTAGCATTTCAAAGTAAGTTAAATGTCGGTTATCTCCTACTTCATCTATATCAACTGTTCTTACGCATTTTTGATAATCTGTAAGTCGTGTTCCTTCTGGATGTTTTGCTCCTAACAAATATGGCACAAGTGGTTGCATTCCTGCTGTCGTAAATAGTACAGATGGGTCATTTTCTGGAACTACAGGTGCACTTGGTATTATAACATGAGCATGTTTTTCAAAAAATTTTAAATATTTATTTCTTATATCAATTGCTTTCATTTAAATTACTCCTATCTCTTGTTTTTTATGTTTAAAATTATATTATACTATATAAAAAAAAGCAAGTAAATTCTTTTTTGCAACACAGATTGTATTATTGTAATTGCCTTTTTATTTTACAATACTCTTTTCCACATATACTGCTATTATTAGTGATATTAATGTTATTCCTTTATCTTTTCATTTTTTATAACTATAAAAATACTTTCTAAACTCATCTATAATCTTCTACTCAATTTTATCTAACTTTTACATCAAATTTATGTATTTCTTTTATTATAAATGCTTTTTAAAATACTTACAATATTTCATTACTTTTTATTAAAAATGTATTATTTTTGTTATTTGTTTGTAATAATTACATAATTTATTGTGTATAAAGTTATTTATTTTATCCTTTTTGTTACAATAAAATGGAATTTATTTTCTAGGAGGCAAATGTGAAGTTTAGAAGAATTAAAGATTTAAGAGAAGATACTGATAATTCTCAAAAAGATATTGCTAAATTATTAGGTATTTCTCAACAATATTATTCAGAATACGAAAAAGGCAACAGAACAATTCCTATCATTCATTTAATAACTTTAGCAAAATTCTATAATACTTCTATTGATTACATAGTTGGGTTATCCGATGAAAAAAATAATTCTCATTACAAAAAAACCAAAACAAGTTAGTCTTTTATACACTAACTTGTTTTTTATATAATTCTTACATATCCATCTGGCTACTTAAAAATCCTGCAGCTGACTGTACTACTTTTAATTCTGATTCTCCCATTTTTGTGTTTGCATCTTTTGATAATAATATGACACTTCCTATTACATCTCCTTGAGACACAATTGGATATACTACTTGTGAATTATATTTTCTTTCTTTATTATCGTTTTTTGTTATAGGAATTGCTATTTCATTGTTTGCTTTACTTGTATATATTTCTTTATCTTCTAATACTTGTTCTAATTCCTGACTTAAATCTTGTTCTAAAAATTCTTTCTTAGATGCTCCGTGAAACTGCAATTACTGTATCTTTATCTGTTATGCATGCAATATGTCCTGTCGTTTTTGATAGTGTTTCAGCATACCCGAGTTGCAAACTCAGAAAGTTCTCCAATTGGAGAGTATTTCTTTAAAATAACTTCCCCCTCTTTATCTGTAAATATTTCAAGTGGGTCTCCCTCTTTTATTCTAAGTGTTTTTCTTATTTCTTTTGGTATAACAATTCTACCTAAATCGTCAATTCTTCTAACTACTCCTGTTGCTTTCAAAATTTTCCCTCCTTTAATCTAAGTTTAAATTTAGTATTTGTTTTGGAAAAATTTTTATTCATATTTTTGACATTTTTTTAATTTATTATCATTTTTAATTTTTACTTTTATTTTTTAATTATATAATATAAATTCTACGAAATATAAGGCAATTAAAATCACCCCTATATATTTTTGTAATATTTCATATCTTTTATAAAATTTCTCTTGCACTGATTGTTGGTACTTCTTCATATTGTTCTAAAATGTATCCCAAATCTTTAGAAAATTCCTTTAACATTACTATTTTTATTGTAGCTTCTTTATTTTTTGTATAATCATCTATTAAATCCTTTAATCTTTTTATGTTATTCATTTCTGGCTTAATTTCATTTTTATATAGTTGTACTCTATTTACTAACTTTTCTTTTATTGTTACTATATCTTCATTACTTGCACATGTTATTCTTTGGAATGTTTGAAATGCATCAAAATATTTGAATATTGGCACATTCATACACTCTTTATCAAACCTTTCATAAAATATTTCCATTTTCCCTGGTATACATTTGAATATTTCTTCTGCTTTTTCTATATACATTTTATCTTTTAATTGCATATTTAATTGATTAAAATGTTTTAGTATCTCTTCTATATCTTTATCTTGTTCTCCCACTTTAATTTGTGCCAATTCTTCTTCTACATTTTGACAATACTCTGATACAAGCGATGCTACATTCATTCCATTGAAAAATATACTTTTTATTGTTCTCATATCATAATTTATCAAATTTTTCTTTACAAAATAGCTAAAATATGCAAATAATTTTACTGTATCTATTAATTTAATTTTACCACTTTTTACATCACCTATTATTTCTTTTATTATCCCTGCAAATTGATCATCAGTTATCTTCCAATACTCTTCTGTAAGTAATCTTTTATATCCTGGTAATTTATCTGTATCTATTGTGTTTATTATTACCTCCATATTATCTTTAAATACTCTCATATCGAAAATTCTTGTACGTACATATATTTCAATGAATTTAAAAAATCTATATTCTGCTTTAAAATTATAGTAATAATTATTATCAAATTCTTTAATATAAAATTGCCTATTGTCCATTAATAATACTCTTGAAGATACTAATATTGATTTATATTCTTCATTATCTTTTATATTTATAAATTTATCTTTTGTTACTTTTCCTGCTTTTATTTCAAATGATACTGCTATAGTAAAAATTAGCATTGTTTGTAATACACGATTATTGGTTTTTGGATAGTGTTTACTTACCATTTCAAATACCTTTCTAAAGTCATTTAATGCATGTTTTAAAATTCTTAAATTTCGTGTTGCACTTTTATTAAATATATAAATTATCAGCCCAGTATTTTCTCTTAAAAATCTTATTAGCTCTTCATTTGTTTCATATCTCATTAATAAACCATTAATTATATAATTGAATTCTGGTGCATATTCAAAGGTTTCTCCTATTAGTTTTTCTTTTATTCTTTCATAGTCATTTGCCTTATCAAATACATATGCAATTTTGTCTTGAATTTTCTCTACCATTGGCTTATCTGACGTTCTTGATAAATCTCCTTCTTTATCTAATAAATATGTTGCAATAAAAGTTTTCATTTCAAGATTGTTACTTTTTAGTTTTGTCGATAATTCTTTTTCGTTACAAATGATTATTGTTTTTATATGATCATGTTCTACGAAGTTATTTATATAACCTAGTATGTCTATAACATCTACATTTGCTCTTTCTAGGTCATCAAAACATAAGACTTTATCATCTGTTGAAAAAAAGTCTTCATAATCTACTCTATCTCCATTTTGAGTAACACCAAAGAAATTTGCCATATCTAAGCCTGTTTTTGCGTATTCTGGTATCGTAGTTTGGTTATTTGCCTGCATATATCTTTTTAGATTTTTATCCATTAATTGAGTAGTTTCTATAAATATTTTTTTACTAATTTCTTCTAGGTTTGATATACCATATAAAGACATATAAATTGTAGTATATTGTTTTCCATTTAATTGCATTGATTCTATTTTATTTCGAATTTTATGATTCCAAAAATAGGTTTTTCCACTTCCCCATTCTCCATTAATCATAATTGCATAATCTGTATAATCACTTCTTATATAATCTAATACACTTTCGACTAAATCTTCCATTTTAAAATTCATTCCTTTCTTTCTAATCTTTTGCAATTGTAATAACTCCGCACATCGTATGCTCCAGCATTTTTAAGCATTTTTGCACATTCTTGTACTGTACTTCCTGTAGTATATATATCATCAAATAATAAAACTCTTTTGTTTTTTATCATCTCACAATTTAATATTTGGTATGCATTATTTAAATTATTCATTCTTTGTTCTTTATTTAGTGAACTTTGTGGTAATGTATCTTTAATTTTATATAAAATATTTATTGCAACTTGAGTATTTTCTAAACTTTTTCCACATTCCTTAGCAATTAATTCACTTTGGTTATATCCTCTTTTTTGCTTTCTTTTTTTGCTTATTGGAACTGGAATTATTATATCATAGTTTTTCAAAAATCCACATATTTTTTCATCTTTTAACATAAATTTTACAAAACTTTTATAATGGTATGTTTGACCTGCAAATTTGTATTTTATCATATTATTTCTTATTATATCTTCATATTTAAATATATACATATGTGTTGTATAACTTTTTTGTAAATAAATATGTTTTTTACATTGTTTTATTTCATTTAGTTTTTTCATACATTTTGGACAAATATCATATTGGCTTATTTTATCACAAATACCACAAACATTTGGATAAAGTAAGTTTATTATATTATT
>CAQOYX010000059.1:0-2076 GCA_948852375.1 uncultured Clostridia bacterium | reverse complement strand
CTTTTTTAGTATAAAAGTATAAAGAATATTATTTTCCACTCTAGTCTTTTCTTTTTTTATTATTTTAGGATTATTTAATAGAGATATTCTATTATAAAGATTTAAATTGGAACAGTTAAGAATTAGTACCCTCTAATTCCCAACTGTTTTTATATAATAATAATGTTCTAATTTTGAGCATATAAGAGAACATTAAAGGTTAATTTAAAACCTCTTGTGCTATATTCCAAATATTATCTGTTTCTCTATCTTTTGCCCAAAAAGCTCCTCCTGCTAGTTCATATTTTGGTATTAAGTTTAACTTTTCTTTAATTGATTTTTCATCTTCTATCCACATTTGGTATTTATATTTTTCACTTTCATATTCTACATAATATTGTTTCTTTTCTTCATCCCAAACTCTTTGTGCATCATTTGGAATCTTAGAGTCTATTTGATTCATATTAATTACACTACTTGTTAATTTTCCATTTGCATCTGTTCTCCATAGTCTTGTATATAATGGTATTCCTAATATAATTTTTTCTTTAGGTACATCTTCTTGTTTTAAAAATTTCTTTATATTTGCTTCTACCCAATCTGCCCCTGCAGTTGTTCCAGCAGATGTACTAGATTTTCCATATTGGTCATATGCCATAAATACTAAATAATCTGCTTCTTTTGCAAGTAAGTCTCTATCATAACATAATGACCAATTTTCGCTTCCATCTGGTGCTGTTACATCTACACTTGTTACTATTCCATGTTCTCTTAGTCGTGGTGCAAGTTCTATTATAAATCTTGAAAATACGTCTTTATCACTCATATTGATATATTCAAAATCTACATTAATTCCATCTAAATCATATTGTAGTGCTAAATCTACAATTTTTTCTATCATTTCTTCTCTTTGCAAATAATTATTTAATATTTTAGATGTTGTTTCTTTCATTGAATTATTTGAAAATATTGCCCATACTTTATATCCATTTTGTTTTGCCCATCTTATATATTCTTTTCCTCCTCGTTTGGTATTATCGTTAATATCTACTGTATCACCGCTTTTTAATGAGAAGAATGATGGTGATACAACATTTACTCCTGGGATGTTTGTCCCACTTCTATCTGGGGCTGATACGTATTCTGAATAATAATCCCATACAAGATTAATTTTTTGTTCTATTTGTGGTTTAACTTCTATCTTTTCTCTTACTTGTACTTTATTTGTTAAAATATCTGTTTTTACATATCCAATTTTTCCATTTTGTGTTCTTATTCTTGTAAATCCATCTTTTTCTTGAATTACAACTACTGTTTCTCCTGCTTGTAGCTTATCTACTGTTTTTGATATAAGTTTTGTATTATATTTTACACTAACTTTTTTTGTAGTATCTGCTTTTACAAGCTGTCTATCAAGTGAGTCAACTGTTACAACAGAATTATTAATATTTTTAACTTCTATATTATATACTTTTTCTAATTCAGAAATTGGAATATATAAATCTCCATCTTTTTTAATAACTGTTCCTAGCATTTTCACTTGTGATCCATTTATTTTCATAGTTTTATCTGTTAGAGAAAGTACTGCAACTTTCGTATCTGAAGAAGTTATAAGCTGTTCATTTTCTTTATCATAATAAATTTGACTATCAAAATAATTTGACATATCATCTTTGGATATATATATTACTCCATTATCAGCTATAAAAACGTCATGTTTCATTTTTGATGTTACATTGTTATTGTTTATAATAAAATTCAATTTTCCCTCATTAGGGTCTTTTTTAAAATTTGGTGATATTACTAATACTCCAGCAACTATAATTAATAAAATCGCTATTATTAGAGCTTTTTTCCATATTTTTTTTAATATTTCCATATATTTACAACATTCCTTTCTATTATGCTACAAATTCAAGATATATAATTTACTTTTTATTACATTCTTCTACTTTATATTTTTAAAAATTTGTAATACTTTTATACTATATCATAAAATATATTTTTCTGGAATATTTTAATAGAAATTTAATAATTTTTTTGTTACTAGATAATAGTTTTAACTCCTCCCACTTTAGCGAATTTATAGATGTGTCT
>CAQOYX010000058.1 GCA_948852375.1 uncultured Clostridia bacterium | reverse complement strand
TAAAATTTTGTGGTGTTGTATCCAATTTTCTTGCGAGTTCCGCTTCTGACATATTGTTTCGTTTTATTAATGCTATTCTAATCTTTTCAGCCATTCCCATATATATTACCTCCGCTTCTATAAAATATATTTATATTATAAACTTAATATTTTACATTGTCAACAAACAAATTGAAATCATAAATTAAAAAGTTTATAAAAAGTATTGACAAAATCAATAAAATAATTTATAAAATAAACAGATACATTGATAAAGTAAATTATTTAATTTATTAGGAGGCTTATTATGGAAAATTTAGAAGCGGAATGTTTTGATAGAATCGAAACAGTATTAGGACAAATGGAAGGCTTGAAAAATGTAGTTGGAATATTACTAGATGAAATGCTAGAAGCTAAAGCGGAAAGCCTAAACGCAGAAGAATTAATAACAAGATATACGGACAATCAAATAATTCTTAATATAATATTTGACTTAATGTGCTATCAAACACAAGAAACTAGAGAATTTGTAAATAGTCATATATAGACATAGAAAGGAGGCTCATTATGGGAAGACGTGCAAATGGCGAAGGCAGTATTTACTCTACTATTCAAAAAGTAAAAAGAAAAAAGTTTGATACAAGAGGCGAATGTGCCATTTGTAGAGAATGTACTGATAGAACTCCATGCAATAATAGAATAGGTCATATAAAATGTGATAAGTGTAAAAACTGCAAAGATGAATGTTTGAAATATTGTGATAGATTCTATTGCCAAAAGTTGAATATTGCTCAAATATCTGTAAAAGGAAAGAAAAAGACAGTTGGAAGTGATACAGTACAAAAAAACGCAACAGATAAGAAAAATAAAGCTATTGCCAAAATTCAAAATGGAACATATCTTGATAAAAGCTCCATTACCCTATTTCAAATTGCTGTTGATATACAAGATGAAAAATTAAACAATGGAGATATAAACGAAAATACTTATGGTAGAAATCTTGAAAGTATAGAGTATATTAAAAAAATACTTGGAGAAAACTTAAAAATACAAAAAGCAACTAGCGAAGATATAAAAAAATTGTTAAGGTCAAAAAGAGATGAAGGAAAAAGTCAAAGCGACATTAATAAACTTTATAATATTGTAAATGCTTCTTTTAGAAAAGCTGTACTTGATAAAATAATAACTACTGCAGATAACCCTATGAATTATATAGATACGCCAATAAGTAAGAAGATAAAAAAAGAAGTAATAGCTTTTGAAGTAGAAGAACAGGCAACATTATTACAGTACATAAATACACATACAATAATAACAGATAGCAAATCTGCTTATGATGATACAACAGTAAAAAACTTAATAAGAACAGCTTTTTTGATAGGTGCAAGATGTGGAGAATTGGGAGGCTTAGAATATACAAAGCATATTGACTGGGAACTAGAAAGAGTTATTATAGAAAGGACACTTATAAAAAATAAAGAAAGAAAAATTGTTATGGGTGCAACTACTAAAACAGGAAGAAAAAATATAAAATCAAATAATAGTGCTACTCGTTTTATTCCTTTTGATGTATTTGATAAAGAACAATTAATTAATATATTAGAAGAACAAGTAATTATTGATAACAATAACCCTAATAATTGTGAACATTTATTATTTTGCAAGAAGGATGGAACTTATATTATACCTTCACAAATAAATCAAATATTTAAAAGAGTATGCAGAGAAGCAGGCGTTAAAACAAATCTTGTAACTGGCTGTAATACACACATGACAAAGCATACATTTGTAACACGTGCCATTGAATCTGGTATGAGTTTACTAACAATATCTAAGTTAGTTGGAACAAGTGTGAGAGAACTTGAAAAAACATATGCTATGTATTAGATAAATTTATGAAAGTAGAACTTGAAGGACTTAGAAAACATTTAAAAAATAGTAAAATAATTGCTTTTCCTAAGGCAAAACGTGAGGCAAAATCTATAGGCTAATAAAATTTGCATTTTATGTAAAATTGTAGTATAATTAGATTATACTAATCGCAATAGCGAGAGCTGAAAGGAGAATTTTTATGAAGGTCATTAAGGAAGGCAAAAAAATTGAAGGTATTATGCGGGTAACCTGCAAGACATGCGAGGCTGAGTTGGAGATTACGGCGGGAGATTTAAGAAAGGAACCTGGCGACATACCTAGCGACCATACTGTTTACTCATACAAATGCCCTTGTTGTAGACGCAGAAATTACATTGGTTACAGCGACTTGTCAGAAGAAATTCGTTTCGACATGACCAATTATTAAGGTCAAAGAGGCACCACCCTCGACAATATTTTAAGAGGGTGGTCGATTCATTTATATTTAGAAATTCAATTAAAACTCCATTAAAAAAATATAGATAATAGCTCAAATACTTACAGCACAAGCACTTACAGAATACCCAATTTGCTCATCTGCACCATAAGAGCATCAAGGAGTTCAGAGAATTAACCTTGATGCTTTTATAATAAAATTGCTAGATTTTTCTAACAGATTTCTAACAATTTGAAAAATTATCTAATGTAGATGTATTAGAGTCCTGATCTAATATATCTTTTTTTATGTCTTTATTAAAACTTAATGCTTTCTCTATTGCTGATGCAGATTTAATTTTTGTACTTGAATCCAAATGAGCATATCTTTCTGTTGTATGTCCTAACCAATCTTGTATTTCTCTTAAGGATATTCCTTTTTTCAAAAGTAATGTTGCACAACTATGTCTTAAATCGTGAAATCTAATATGCCTTAAATCATTCTTTTTTAATGTTTCCTTAAATTTATGACTAACATAGTCTGGCTTTCGTAAATTTCCTAATTTATCAACACAAATATAATCTTTATATTTCTTATCATAACTATCTCTAAAAATAGACATATAGTATTCTTGCATTTTCTTTGTATATAACAATAATTGTTCAACTTCATATATCAAAGGTAATGTTCTATGACTTGATTTGTTATTCGTTTTATCTTTGGTAATCATTTTTGTTTTAGTTTTTGAATCTTTACTTTCATCAGTAACAGTTACAACCTTATGCTTTATCGTAATTGTTTTATTTTCAAAATCTATTGCAGACCATTTTAAACCTAATACTTCACTTGTTCGTAGTCCATAAAAGGCAGTTAAAGTAACAATAATTTCTATTGGTGTATCTTTTATTATTTTGAACAATTTATTTAGTTCATCTTCTGTATAATAAGATGCAATATATTGTTCTGATTTAGGTCTGCCTACTTTAATAGTAGGATTTGTTTCAATTAAATATGTTTGTACTGCGTAATCTAATGCTTTTCTAATATTTGCATGATATAAAGTAACAGTAGTTCCTTTTAATCATTCTGAATATAGCCAATTATAAAAATCTAATATGTGAACAGGTTTCAAATCAACAAGTAATATATGGTGTTCTGTAAAATATGTTTTTAGCCTTCCTTCAATTTGCCTTTTATAACTTGTGTATGTAAATTCTTCAATTTGATGTTTAATTATATCAAGCCATTTAATCATAAAATCTGCAAAAGTTATTTGTACCTTTTTATCTTCTATTTTTGTAGTTGTAATTGTTTCTAATTTTTCTTTAAATTCATCTCTTATTTGAATAAGTCTCTTTTCAGCTTTTTTCTTACTTTCGTTTTCTTTAATTCCTGTTGAAATCCATTTTAATTTTCTTTGTCCTTCTACATAGTAAGTTAATACTGTATAAAAAGTCTTATTCTTAATTATTAAATATGCTGTAATGTTATACATTGTAATAAACTCCTTTCTAAATTTAAACAGTATTTTGTGTTAAAAAAGCAATAACATTTATTTTGGGTATATCTATATAGTTTGCCAATTTTTATTGCTTTAATAGTGCCTTTTCGCACTAATTCGTATGCTTTTTGTTCACCAATTCCACCAAGCATTGTGCGTAATCCTGATACATCAACAACATCTGGGAAATTTGCAAACATTTCATTTGTATTATTATTTGTCATTGTAACCTCCTGTCTCGTAAATCAATTTTACATATTCATAAGTTTAGTAGATTATATGTACCTGTCCCATCTACTTATAGGGAATATTATAGTAAGTTCTACTTTCATAGGAATTTTACCTCTCCGTTACCAACCGAGCAACTCCTCAACATCATATTAAGCCAAGCCAAAGTATCATTATAATGTTCTATAATATTGTTTTATGACACTAATTTATAGTGTATTTTTCAATGTGCTTTCATGGCTTTACAATTGTTTATTGCAAAACTATTGTAATTATGATAGCATTATAGTATAATAATTATAGAATGTCAATAACAAAATGTAAAAAAATATAAATTGTTAACCATAAGCTTGGAGGAAGTATTGAGATGAAAGCAAATTTACCAGAAAAAAATTTTTTTGATAGTTTTTATATTTGGTTTAATAAAGAAAAAAGAGAAGAATATTATTCAACACCTATGTATACTTATAAAACCAATGCAACAACAGATTATGATAATAGATTGATGCATATATCTTTCAATAGAAAAGCAAAAATAGAAAAAGCTGAAGAAGGTTTGAAATATCCAGGGAATTTATATTGTCCTTATGTAGAAAGATTCGGAATGTTTTTATTACGATTCTTAAATGCAAATTTAGATACTTTTGAAACAGCCTATGAAACTTTCTTTTATGCTTATGGATTTGAAATATTAAAAGATATTGATGAAAATTGTACTTTTGAATTAAAAGGGAAATACAAAGACAATGAAGAATATATAAATGAGATTACAAAAATTTACAATAATTTACAATATCAACTTCAAAATATTCAAGAAGAAATGCAGGAGTTTGTGAATTATGTATATAACATTAATAATAAAGAAGAATTAAAAGAGTATACAAATGCTCAAAGATTTGCAGTATATCTAATTAAAAATAAAGGACAAGCCTATACCTATAATAAGAACGACAATGTAATTAAGGATAGTTATTCTAATAAATATCTGGAATTTATGGGAGATAGTGAAGAAAGACTATTAAAGAAATTAAAAGAAAATAGTATGGTTGTTTCTATGATTGACACACACCAAAGCAATGACTTATCTGCTATTTGTTATGCAGTATTAGAAGAATTAGTAAAAACAACAAATAATCCAATTAAGAAATGTCAAAACTGTGGAATGTACTTTATACCTTCTTCAAGACTTGATGAAATTTATTGTGATTACCCAAAAGAAAAAGGAAAAACTTGTAGAGAACAAGGTGCAGTACAAGCTTATAATGAAAGACTAAAACAAAATAAAGCACTTGCAGAATATAGAAGATTATATCAATTAAAATCAATGGCAATTGGCAGAAATAAAGACAATAAACAAATGAAGAAAGATTTTGATAAATGGAAAAAAAATGCTAAAGATAAAGTTAATAAATTGAAACATGAAGTTCTAACAGAAGATGAAGTGTATAAGTGGTTAATAGATAATAAATAGAAAGAGTTTATGATATAATGAATAGAAAAGAATATGATAAATTATATAAATCAATTTTTAAAGAAGTTAATAATGATACTCAAATATCAACTTATGAGGAGTTTTTATCTTTTATAAAAGAAATGAAATCAATAAAGCCAGAAGTTAATAAGGAAATGAAAGTTGAAAAAAGAACTACAGAACTTTATGCATTAAGTAGTGGACTATTATCTTTGGCATTAGAATCAAGCAAAGAAAATATACAAGAACAACTAAAAAATTATTCTACAGTATATGAAACATTATTACTAACATTTCCAATGATTGTTTAGCAATTATAAAATTGCTTGAAAGTGGATTTGAATTTCAAGCAAGAATATTAGCTAGAAATTTATTTGAATTAGTTTATACGTTATTAGTTGTAATTATAAATAAAGACAAATGCAAAGCATACTTTGAATCTGCTAAATTAGAAAATTCGTATGATACTTGGAACAAATATTTTAGAATGTCTAAATTAAATGAAGAACTATACAATTTTGAAAAGAAAGATGATAGTGAATTTGCTGAAATGATGAAAAAATCTAGAAAGAATACTTATGGTCAATATTCTTCTTATGCACACAATGACTTTATGTATTGCTTTATTGTATGTCATTCTACAGAAAGAGAAAATGATATAGTTAATTATAATTTATGGGGAAATTATAATTATAATGCTAAATATATTTTATCTTCTGTCAATGATTTACTATGGATGATGTTTTTATATTTTAAAAGTTTTATGTCGAAAAGTAATATATTTAACAAAAATGATTTTATAACAGAAGATAATTATAAATATTGGAATGATGCATTATTTATATCAGTGATTTTAGATGGACAAGAGAAAAAAGAGTCAGATGAAGATAATGATAAATAGGAGTGTGATTTTATGCAAAATATAGAAACAAATAGAATTGAGAATAAAGAACAACTAAATGAAGATTTTGAGCAAGAAGTTATTGCCTTTCTTAATTATAGAGAAGGTGGTACAATTTATGTTGGAATAAAGAAAAATGGACAAGTAGTTGGGCTTGAAGATATAGATTTAACACAATTACAAATTAAAGATAGAATAAAAAATAACATACAACCATCAACTTTGGGATTATTTGATGTTATTGTGGAAACAATAGATGATAAAGAAGTTATAAAAGTTGTTATTTCAAGTGGAACTGAAAAACCTTATTATTTAAGAAAAAAAGGAATGTGTCCTGCAGGCTGTTACATAAGAATTGGAAGTAGTAAAGATCAAATGACAACAGAAATGATTGATAATTTATATGCTAAACGAGTTAGAAATTCATTAAATAAAATAGAATCGCCAAGACAAGACTTAACATTTAAGCAGTTGAAAATTTATTATGAAGGTCAAGGATCTGCTATTACTAATAACTTTGAAAGAAATTTAGAATTAGTAATGGATAATGGGAAATACAACTATAATGGATATTTACTTGCTGATGAAAACGGAATGTCTATTAAAGTAGCAAGATATGCAGGAACAAACAAAGTAGATTTACTAGAAAACTATGAATTTGGATATTGTTCTTTAATAAAAGCAACTCAGAGTGTTATAGATAAAATGACTGTAGAAAATAAAAGGTCTGCAAAGATAACACCGAAAACAAGAATTGAAAAAACTTTAGTAGATAGTAAAGCATTAAAAGAAGCAATAATAAATGCTATGGTGCATAATGATTATTCAAGTGGAATACCACCAGTTTTTGAAATATTCTCTGATAGATTTACAGTTACTTCATATGGTGGATTACCACAAGAAATAACCCAAGAAGATTTCTTTAATGCTGTATCAGCACCGAGAAATAAAGAATTAATGAGAGTATTTAAAGATGTTGATTTAGTAGAACAATTAGGCTCTGGCATGGAAAGAATAATGAGCGTTTATGATAAATCAATTTTTCAATTTTTACCTAATTTCTTAAGAATAAATTTCTATTTTGATAAAGAAGTTTTAGAGTATTTAGGTCAAAACGAAATTAAAACTACCCAAGAAACTACCCAAGAAACTACCCAAGAAAATTATACAATCTTAAATGAAACTCAACAGAATATTATAAAATTAATAAAAAATCAACCATCAATAACACAAAAAGAAATAGCGAAAGAATTAAATATAACAAGAGATGGCGTAAAATATAATATGAATGTTTTAAAAGAATTAGGTATAGTTGTAAGAGAAGGCTCAACTAAAAAAGGAAATTGGAAAATATTAAAATAATTTCTTTGGTACAAGGTAGAAATATATATGGAGGAATTTATTGATGAATACAAATTATATTATTATAGGCGATAGCATTACATATGGAATTGGAGATTTTGAAAATGGTGGATGGGCTACAATGTTTAAAAATTATATTGTTAACAAAGATGATTCAAAAGTATGTAATAACTATGTTCATATTGCAAGTTTTCCAGGTGCTACAAGTTTAGATATATTAGATAAGATTAATTCCTTCTTTAAACTTTCTAAAAATTCATATTCTTTATTAGTTAGTTCAATTTTATATATTTTTTCATTATCTTGCATCTCTATCAGCCCTCCTTTTCTTGTACTCAGGAGAGTTTTTAAGTTTCTGCTTTTCAAGTCTAGCTTGTTCACAAGCTTTTCTTTCAGCTTGTATTTTTTCTTGCTTTATTCGTTGATGTTCTAACTCATCTTGTTTTTCTTTATAAATAAACTTTTAAAGAAATTTGAAACTTTTTGTGGTGCAAGTTTTATAGCATGAAAGTAGTCTTTTGTTTTTTCTACTATATCATCATATAGAGATTTCCACTTATCTACTGCATTTCTTAAATTATCAATTCTATTATTAAGCTCATATATTTCCTTATCTGCAACAATTCCTTTTTTAGCATATTCAGTTAAATTCTCATAATCTTCTTGTTCTAGTTCAATCTTTTTAGAAAACATCTTTTGCTTGCCTAAGTTTGAAATGTCTTCGATTTGTTTATCATACTTCATATATTCGTCGTAAGAAGATTCTTTTTCTTTAGCTTGTTTTGTAATGTTTTCTAATCTTTCAGTATCTTTCTTAATTTTATACTGCAAATCACTTAAATGTTCTTGATTACTGCCTTTTACATCATGAATAAAGTCTTTATAACTACTATCAGACATATACTTGAAAAATCTATCTTGTAACAAGCTATATGATTTTATTAAAACTGCATTGCCCTTTTTATCATAGACAGGTTTCCCATGATTATCTAACATTTGCTCTGATTTCCACTTATTACTATGGCTTACTTGATTGATTATTTCTTTTGTAGTTCCAATCAAAGATTTATCCTTACACTTTTTAGTCCATTTTACTTCTTTTCTTACAACAGGAAGTGCTACAACATGCAAGTGATAATGATAGATAGGTTTTCCATATTCTTCTGTTAAAGCTGTATTTAATTCATCTGCATGCATTACTGCTGATATAATATTATCAGTTCCCATTTCTTCTTCAGCAAAGTGAAAAGCTCTTTTATAAAATTTTTTTGCAAATTCATAACCACCATGTTTTTCAAAATAATCAGAGTTAATGTCAAATATAAGTTCATCAAATAGTTTTGCATTATCTCTTAAACTTCTTAATGAAACTTGTTTACTGTCAATTAACTCTTTCAATCTTTCATTATAGGTAGTTTCACACCTTTTGTAATGTACATTGTTAGGTGTTTGCTCTAAATCAACATTCATATTAGAATATGATTTATTTTTTCTTTCGTTGTGTCGTTCAGCTTTAATTATACTTGTTTTAGTATAAGTTTCTACTCTAGCTACTGAATAATTTGTTTTGTTCTTGTCCAATATATTTCCCTTTCTGTAGGTAGCTAAGCAAGCGACCGAAGGGAGCTGTTACATAACTTTCTTGCGAAAGTATGTAACCCACTATGACACTTTCAAAACTTCGTTTTGGAAAGATGTCGTGGGCTCCTTGCGGAGGGCTCATAAATTATCTAATC
>CAQOYX010000057.1 GCA_948852375.1 uncultured Clostridia bacterium | reverse complement strand
TTGCTTCATCATTCTTTTCACCTTCTATACAATTAAGTTCATAAAATTTGAAAAATATATAAATATTTTTATCTTTATCTATTTCAACTCTTTTTAGTAATTTGTGTAAATCCATTTTGGTATATTCTTTCTTTTCTACCATGATTTGAATGTTGTCTTTTAAATCTTGTTCAATTCTTTGTATTTTGTTTTTATCTTGATAACTTAATATTTCTTCCTGTATATTGTTTTTAAGTTGTGATAGTGTTTCTCTTTGCTTTTGCAAATCTTCAGAAAAAAAAGTATAATCTTGTTCTTGCAATAAACCATTTAATCTATCACTATATAACATTTTGATTTTTTTATCAATTTCTTCTATGTCTAATTTCACTTTATCCTTTTTTTGCAATAATTCTTCCATTCCTTTTTGAGTATTAATCATTTTTTCTATTATTTCCTCATTATTAAAGAAATCAGAATCTATATATTTTTTTAAGATTTTTGAAACTTTATCTAGTACTTTATCTTCTATTTTTTGATATGAATTATACTGCTTATAGCAAGATTTATTTGATTTTATATTAATTGCTGTAGGACATACAACATATTTTGATTTTTTTATTCCACTTTTATTATGTCTTGTATGTGTTATAATTGATAGTTTATTATTACAATGATGACAGTATAAAAAAGGTTTTAAAAGTTCATCACTTTTTCCTGTTCTTGTTCCTTTACTTTTTTTGTAAATGTTTTGTACTAAATCCCATGTTTTTTTATCTACAATAGGTTCATGATGTTCAGTTTGAATAACATACTCTTCTTTAGGAACTTTTATTCTTTTTTTACTTTTATAACTAACCTTTCTAATTTTATTTTGTACTGTAGTTCCTATGTAAATTGGATTTAATAAAATCCTTCTTACTTGTGTGCAATCCCATATATTAGTTTTAGGTGTTTGATATTTTACAGTAGTAGCTATTTGCATCATAAGTCCTGGTGTTTTTATTTCATCCTTTGTTAATCCTCTTGCAATTTGATATGTACCTTTTCCAGAAATATATTCATTAAAAATTCTTTTTACAATACTTGCTTGTAATTCATTGATTTTTAAATTACCATCTCTATCTACTTTATCATAGCCAAATGGTGCATATCCTATATAATAGGATCCTTCATTTCTTTTTCTATTTTTAGTTTTTCTTACATTTTTTGATGTTTCTTTAGCATAAAAATCATTCATAAGATTTTTTAAAGCTACCATATCTGTACTAGAATCTAAAAAAGAGTCGACATCATCTAATAAAGCAATATATCTTACCTGATTTTCTGGAAAGAACTTTTCTATTAATCTTCCTGTTTCAATATAATCTCTTCCTAATCTTGCCAGAGTTTTTGTTATAACCATATTAACTTTTTTATCTTCTATATCTTTAATTAGTCTTTTAAAATTAGGTCTTTCAAAATTTGTACCACTATATCCATCATCAATGTACTCGTCATATATTTCATAGCCATTTTCTTTTGCAAATGCTCTTAAAATTTTTCTTTGATTTGTTATACTTTCACTTTCTTCTTTATCTCCATCATCTTTACTTAAACGCATATATAATGCAACAATATATTTCACATTAGAATATTTTACATCCAATTTTTCCTCCTTCCTGTAATTACCTATCCTATAAATGATAATACAAAATATTCTAATTTAACATTTCAAAAAAAATTATTTTAATTCAATTTTCTTCAAAAGTATTTCTTCCATAATTTGTTGAAAACTGTAGCCTTCATGGTCATATTCAACAAAAACTTTATATTCTTCTTTGTCTTTAGAATTACTTTTTTTTTGATTTTTCTCCACTGCAGTTCACCTCTGTTAATTGTATGAAATTTAGCTTTAAAATATTAGTACATCTAATCTTTTTTTGCATTGTATTTCTGTTCATTATCGTAATCTGTTTCTTTTGCTAATATCAAGCAACAATGCAAAAGTAATGTGATAATACTTCCTATTGCACATCCTATAACTATTCCTATTAAAAACATTATAATCTTTTCCCTTCCTATAGCTTTTTAGCCTTTTCTATTAATTCGTTTATTGTATATTCATCTTTTAAAATTTGTATTTGTGCTTCCATTTCTCTTATTGTAACCTCTTTTTTACTATTTTTTATATTGTTATATGCTATTTTTGCATAAGCGATTATTATCTCTTTCTTTTTATCTAATAATGTGCTTAATCTACTTTCTATATTTTCCATAGTTAATTTTTCTTTTTCTTTTTTCCATTTCATTTCTAGCATTACTGTTTCTACATAACCTATTGCTAAAATATAATCCATTTTCCATTTCTCCTTTTCCGAGCATAATAAAAAAGCCATCTCTGACTTTTCTATTTATACTATTTTATTTTTTCTCGTTTTTTTGCTTCTTTGCCTATTTTGATTTTTTCACTTCTCATTTTTCTTTCTTCAGTATTTATAAAATTTATAAGTTGTTGATATGCCAAATTTTCATACATGACAAGTGTTCCATCAAAATTAGTATCTACTTTTTGTTCTATATCAATAAATCTAATACCATTTTTAGTAAAAATCTCATTAATAATATGTGTATTAATTAATGTGCTTTCTCCCATATCTTTTGAATTAAGCAATATAACTGTATTGAATTTTTTGTTACTAGCATCAATAATCATATTATTTAAGTCTTTCTTTTTATAACAATTTACTAAAGATGAATCTAAATATTCTTTTTGAATATCTATTTTTTTCTTTTTACAAAACTTTTTAATTTTATTTAGTTTTTTGCTTCTACCATCTAAATAATCTTCATCATTAGTATAAATTACTGCTTTTACTTTATCATCTGCTATCTTATTGTCTAGTCTACTTAATTTGTTTTTAAAATTATCTTCTAACTGATAAATTTGTAATAATGCTAAATTACTTTCTAGCTCATTTTCTACTATAGCATTCTTTCTATTTTTTTCATAACTCTTTAGCTGTGATTCACTTCCAAACCTCATATAAATTCCTACTTTTATTTCTTTCTTATCCATTTTTCATACTCCCTTTCCTATAATTTAATAATTTTAAATATTGTTATAACAAGATTTTATATACTTTTACTTTAAAAGTACATTTCAAAAAAAATTTTTAATATTTTCTTGCTTGTCTTACAATCTCAAAGGTTTCGTACAAATCATAGATAAGCCATTAAAAAATATCATACTTTTATGTATAATGGGAAATCTCTAGGCTTTAGTGCTTCATTGGTATTAAACTCATAACAGTTTTTATCTTTATTGTAATTGTATAAACTACACCATCTTCTAAGTGTTTCATTTCCTAGTGTTCTTCCTTTTGACATTTCTTTTGTTGCTTGTTCATGCAATCTTTTCATTGCTTGATTTTCAAGTAATCTTTGTCTTGCTTTTTCTTTTCTCTGACTATAAATTAATTCTTTTTGTTTTTTCTTTCTTTTTAGTTGATTCTCTTGTTTCCTTATTTCTTGTTCCTCATGATATTTTTTATTTTGCCTTAATAATCTTGAAACATAACTAATTGATACATTTAATTTTTCTGCTATATTGGTTAAAGACATCTTTTGTATAAAATACATTTCTTCAATTTTTTCTCTTTTTTCCACACTATACTTGCCTCCTTCCATTTAATAGTTCAAAATCTGTTTACACTGTTTTTTCCATGATGTTAGATATAGGAATCTTTAAAAAATCCCTATATATGTTGATTTTTAAGGCTATATATAGTATAATTTGGAAGATGAATAAAGGGGATTTTATAATTATACTATATATTTCCTTTTAAAATTACAAAGACAGCTACTGTTTCAAAATGTTTTTGTAATTTATAGATAAATTATAAAATTCCTTTTATCTAAAGTCAATAAAATTGATTAATTATTGCTAAAGACAGAATTTCTTATTTTTTAAATTTTCTGTCTTTGTAAAAAAGAGGTATAAAAATGTTAAAAGACCAGTATTTGCAAACTATAATTGGTAATCTTGGTATTGCTATTAGTCCTGAAAATAATAGTGAAATTATTATAAAATTAGATGTTTTATATGATAAAAAAAGTGATATTTTTACTTTATCTAATGAATACAAAATTTTCTATCAAGACTATGGCACAATTATTACTGATTTTCAAAATACAGATTTTTCAAATAAAGAAAACCTTATTGAGTTTTTCAATAAATATTGTTTATTTGGATTAGAAAATAAAAAACTAATCTCATTATTTAAGGATGGTAAATGTTCCTCTTCTATGTATCATTCTTTTGTAGAAAAGATAGTAAAAAAATATAAAAAATCGCTAATTTCCTATCAAAAAAATATGAATAGCATTTTAGATTATTGTGTTTTCTCTCCTAATAAGAAAACTGCTAATTTTACACCATTTGAAAGATTATGTATTTTAGAATATTTGCCTGATAATCCTAGTTTATTGCAAAGTAATTCACTTCAAATAATTCGCTTAAATACTTTATCAGATGTTGATGATTCTAATTGTACTGAATTTGAACTTGCTAATCTCATAAAAAATAAACAATGTACTGCTTATTCAAATTCTTTATATATTCCTAATGATATATCTTCTCTTTTAAAATTTGAATTAAGTGAAATTATAAAAGATAATATCATTTTAAAAATTTGTAGTTATTGTGGTAAATATTTTATAACCTCTAATCGTAACACCAACTATTGTAACAATATTGCTCCTGGTTATAATACAAAAACTTGTAAGCAAATTGGTAGAAATAAAAAATACTTGGAATCTAAAAATAATGATGTCGCTCTTTCTCTATTTACTCAGGTCTATAATAATAAAGCATATAAGGCTTCTAGGTATAAGGATATTACAGATTATGAATTAGATTATAAACATTTTCAACAAATTGGAAAGAAAAAGGTCCATAATTATAAATCACACAAAATTACACAAGAAGAATTTATAGAATGGATTAATCGAAATAAATAGTAATTTTAGTTACTTTTATTTCGATACCTTTTTGTACTTTTTTATACTTTTCCATTTATTTTTACAACTTTTTCTATATAATTATAACTATTAATACCTTTCCAGTATTATAAGTATTTCTGTCATATAATGCTCACCAGGTGGGAAATATGATAATTAAGCGAAATACTTATAAAAACAGAAAAGAGAAAAAAACTGATTTAGAAAAGAGAATTTCTTATATTCATTTAAAATATAATTTAGATCAGACTTTACAAGAAATTAATAAAATCAAATCTAAAAAGAAAAAGCCTTAACTTTATTAGTAATTTTGAAGTTAAGACTTTTTTGTTTAATCTATATCTATATAATATTGTGCCATTGTTATTACTTTTTTAGGCGACATTTCTTCAGTATATCCTAGTTTCAATTTATCTATAATATGTTCTTGATTTCCTAAATTCCAAACTGTTCGTGTTGAAGTATGTATATTATTTTTTACTCTATAACTTGGAACTTGGTTTGTACTTGCTACCATTTTAAACAATTCTTTTACTTTGCATTCTTCTTCTCTTTTTAATAAAAATATACGAATACAATCTTTTAAATATATCGTTCCTTGTTTAGATGTTGAAAAGCCCAAATCTAACAAATATTCTAATATTTTTTGATTAATACTCTTTCCTCCTATATCTTGTGCTATTTGCTTTATTCTCACCCCTATTTCTTCAAAACATAATATTTTTGTCAGATAACTGATTACGCAATTATAGTTTTTAGCTTTAGCAATATAATTCATTTCTCCTGAAAATACAACTACTTTTGTTTCTATTGAATCATCATTTTCTATGTCTTCTATAATTTGTAATCCATTTCTTCCTGGCATCTTTAAATCTAAAATAATGATTTCTGGTTTTAATCTCTTTATCTCCTGTATCACTTTTGTACCATCATTTATCATTTCAAGTACTTTCATTTCTTTTGTAACATTTAGTTCATTTGCTAGTGTCATACATAAATCTTTGTTATCATCTGCTATAATTGCATTAACCATATAGTTCCCTCCTTTAGAAAAACATATAATCAATATAATTATAGCATTTTTTATAAAATTATGTAAACAATATTATTTTTAAATGATTTTTCTAATCCATTCAAACTTTTTATTTTCTATTAATTTTATATATTCTTCATAATCAATAGCAATCTCATTTGCTGATAATTCTATATTACATGATGATGTTTTCAATTTATATTTATCTACTTCAACTTTTTTTGAAAATCCTATTGTTAAAATAATAAAGCAATATTGATTAAATATGGTTTTGTAAAATTCATCTATTGGTATATTTTTATCTCCATTTTCTTTGGCTATCTTTGTTAAAAATTCAAGATACTTTTTATCTCCTATCAATATTTTAATAATATCTGCAAAATTAATATTTTCTTCCATATGATTCTCCTTCCTTTATTTTTATAGGCCTATGTCTATATTTTAGTCTTTATTATTTTAAAATTACAATTTCAAAAAAAATTTTTTCTATTCTAATAATAAGCATAGAAAAATACACTATTTCAATGTACTTTTTTATGCTTATTATTAGTGTTAGTAGGAGAAAATATCTCCTACTAATTTTTAAGCTACCTTTTGTATTACTTGTTTTTCCCACAAGTTCAAAAAATTTTTTTGTTCTTCTGTAACTAGTTCATTTCCCCCTTGATATTTCTGTCTAATTTTATTATTTCGTACTTCAACTGTAACTAATGATTTTTTTGGACTTTTTAATTCTCTTAAAAAATATATATCTGTATCTCCCCAAGCATAACTTTCACTATAATTTGTATAAACACAATTGTTTTGTTGCTTTGCTTCATCTTTTATATCATTTAATGTTTTAGCTGGTCGTATAAAGAACATATCATTGTTATATTGGTTTTTTTCCAATTCATTATATCTTTGTTTAATTTTCCTACACAAGACTTTACTTCCTACAATTTTAACTTTACTTACACTTATATCATGTGCTTCAATAAAGTTTTCAGGAAGTAATTTCTTTTTAGTCAGTGGTATCTCCAATTTTTCCAAATTTCTAACATAATCTAAATAATTATGAATTGAAAAATATTTCTGTGTTTTTGAATATTCTTCTAATTTGATTAAATCAATATATTGACTTGTCCTTCTAAGATCTTCTATATTAGAATGTGATATTTTTAATAATCTTTGTATTTTATCCATATTAGCTCTTTTTGTTAATTGTAGCACTTGTAATTCATTATATGAAATATCATGTTTTTTCATAAATTTGTAAAGCTCTTTTTCTATTCCAAATCTTTTCTCAAAATTTCCTTTCACATTAAAGTTTTCTGGGCAATCTAAAGCTAATTTTTTTAATCCCATTTTCATTAATAATTCAAAACTAGGATATTTTGCTTTTTCTAATACTTTTAAAAAGTCTGTCTTATTATTTCCTAAATACATTACTGCTTCTGTTAGTGGTGCATATTGATAAATTGTTCCTTTTATTTTTTCATCCATATTTTCTAAATAGATTCCTTTATAATATTGACTTAATCCATACATTCCTGTAAAAACTCTCCACTTTTTTATTTTTTTAGTATGATATACTCTTTCAAATGCCATATATTTAACAAATCTATCATTTACTAACTCAATATCTAATTCTGGAACAATTCTAGCATATTCTACAACATTATCCTCAAATCTTCTTTTTTTATAATTATAGTTTCTTTTTACTTCAAAATATCGTAATACTAATTTATTATCTATATTATCTACGATTGCTAAATCATATAAAAAGAAGTAATTTTTTAGATTACTCCTTCTTACATCATATTGATTATGACAAAAGGGACATATATCCCAACAACCTTTACCTTCAACTTGCTCACTATAAAAATATTTACCACAATTAGTGCATTCATATTCTTTTCCATGTTTTATTAATAAATTGTATTCTACATCATATTCGTGTATAAATTTTCTCCAATGTTTAGGTAGTTTCATCTCTTTAGGCATTTTTTCCATAAATTCTCTTATTTCTTTTCGTATATACATTGTCTTGTCCTCCTATGCTGCAAATAATGAAATTTGTTCAATTTCATCTTTCTTTTCTTTTGTATTTTCTGTTATAGTTCCAAAAATTGATCCAAATTCATCATCTTCCTTATTATTTTTTATTTCCTTCTTCTTTGTTTCTTCTAATTTTATTCCTAATTCTTCATTACTTTTATTAAAATAATTTATTGCTAATTCATAAGTCCTTTCTTCTGACATTCCCATTGTTAAACATTTTGCATCTTTCCCATCGTATTTAATGTCTTGTGCCAAATTTATTGGATTTTTACTATTCATTTTTTTACAAATATCTTTTAATATTTCATCACGAATATATGCAGCCATACCTTTTAAAGTTTTTTCTTCATTTAAATATTTTTCATTCATATCAGTTCTATTTATTAAATATTTGACTATTTCTAATAATACAAAATCCTTTTGCCCTTTAGCCATATCATTTATTCTTTTTATACCTTCCATTTTTATTTTTCCTTTCTTTTATTAAATTTTCCATTCATAATTAAATTCTTTACTATATTCTTTAAGTTTTTCTATATCTATTTGGCAAAAATCAATTGTTTCACTATCTGATGCTCGTGGATGACTTTTTCTTCTACTATAAATTTCTTCAATTACTCCTAATTTTTGTAAAAATTTTGTCATGCCACTATTTTCAGAGTAATTCTTTATTGTTGCTGTATCAGGCATATACAAATAATCTGGCATATTAACTGTAGCAGTATAAAGGTCTCCATATTCCTTATTTTTTATTTGTATAAACATTGATTGGGAATTATAAAAATAATTCCCAACCTCAAAATAACAATCTTTATATTTTTTATAATTAAATTTTTTACATTCCATATTTTATTTTCCTCCATTTCCAAATATACTTTCTTCAAATATTGATTCTTCATTTACCTTTGGTTTCCATATTAAAAAATTATTTACTTTATATTGCCCTTCATCAGATACTGTAGCTTGTCCATTTAAACTATCTAAATATTGTGAACCTGCTTTTGATTTTGATATATACATGTAATATCTTGTAGATATATAATCTTTTTTAACTATATCTGTATAAAAATTACTCAAAACTAATAACGCATTCATTCTTTTTGCTTTATTTTCTAATATTTCTATAAACATTTTTTCAGCTTTATTAACTAAATCTGTTGATATTCCAGAAATATATGCTTTTTCTAAAAATATAGTTAATTTTTCATTTTTATTTTCTTCTATGTCACTAATATCAATATTTTCCACATCAACAAAAGATAATGATTGTATTTCTTGTATATCTTGATATGTACCTTTAGTAAGTCTAACCATTGCTCTTGCTACTATTTTACCATTAACTTTTGCATATAAAATTTTCTTATTACTATCAAAACAAGCTAATAGACATCTATTATACATTCCATCTTTATAAGATAGACATGTACGCATTGGTTCTTCTCCTAATACCATTGTACTGTAAAAATCATCATATTCATTTACTTCTATATCTCCATCTTGCAAAGAAATATTATTAATGGTCCATTCTTTTATTTGAGACTCTTCTAATTCAAAATTCAATTCTCTTTTTAAATCATCTGTGTGATATTTTAATTTTTTAAACTCTCCCATAATTTCTGATTTTACAATTAGTTTATATGAATTTTTCATTGTTTTACTTGAACAATTCCTATAATAACTCAATGCTAATTCTGCTCCATTATTAAGTAAAAATTTTTTTATATT
>CAQOYX010000056.1 GCA_948852375.1 uncultured Clostridia bacterium | reverse complement strand
CATTTTTTAGGGATAGTCTATTTTTTTTTTATACTTTATGATATTATAATTATTAGTTAAATAGTAAAAATTAAAGTAACAAAGAATTATAAATGTATAAGTTGGAGGAATATAAATGACAGAAAAAGAACAAAAACAAAAAGCAAAAGAATTTATTGAATTATGGAAAGATAAAGGATATGAAAAAGGAGAAAGCCAAAAATTTTGGCTAAGTTTATTAAATAAAGTATATGGTATAGAAAAAGTAGACGAATTTATTGAATTTGAAGATCAAGTACATATAGATAAAAGGACAGGCTTTATAGATGGCTATATACCAAGTACAAAAGTATTAATAGAACAAAAAAGTATAGACAAAGATTTAAGAAAAGGAATAAGACAAGCAGATGGAAGTTTACTAACACCATTTCAACAAGCTAAAAAATATATTGCAGAATTACCTCTTTCAAAACATCCAAAATATGTAATAACGTGTAATTTTAAGTCATTTTTAATATATAATATGGAAAACCCAAATGGAGAGCCAGAAGAAATACAATTAAAAGACTTAGAAAAAGAATATTATAGGTTACAATTTATAGTAGATAGAGGAAATGAAAACCTAAAAAAAGAAATGGAAGTATCAATACAAGCAGGAGAATTAGTAGGCAAACTATATGACGAAATACTACCACTATATAGAGACCCCAATAAAGAAGAAACTTTAAAAAGTCTAAATATGCTATGTGTAAGGTTAGTATTTTGTTTATATGCAGAAGACGCAGGAATATTTGGAAAACACAATATGTTTCACGACTATTTAAAAAAATATAATGCAGAAGATTTAAGAAGAGCATTAATAGATTTGTTTAAAATATTAGATACAAAAATAGAAGAAAGAGATGTATATCTAAAAAGTGACTTAGCCGAGTTTCCATATGTAAATGGTGGGTTATTTGAGGAAGAAAATATAGAAATACCAATGTTAAATGAAAAGATAAAAGAACTATTATTAACAAAAGCAAGTGAAGACTTTGATTGGAGCCAAATAAGCCCAACCATATTTGGAGCAGTATTTGAAAGCACCCTAAACCCAGAAACAAGGCGAAGTGGAGGAATGCACTATACCTCAATAGAAAACATACATAAAGTAATAGATCCATTATTTTTAGACGAATTAAAAAAAGAATTAGAGCAAATAAAAGAAATAACAGTGATAAAAACAAAAAATAAAAAGCTAAAAGAATACCAAGAAAAAATAGCAAACTTAAAATTTCTTGACCCAGCATGTGGAAGTGGAAACTTTTTAACAGAAACATATCTTTCATTAAGAAAACTAGAAAATGAAGCATTAAAAATATATCTAGGAGGGCAAATTGGATTTGGAGATGAAAAAATCTCTCCAATACAAGTATCAATAGGGCAATTTTATGGAATAGAGATAAACGACTTTGCTGTAACAGTTGCAAAAACAGCATTATGGATAGCAGAAAGTCAAATGATGAAAGAAACAGAAAACATATTACACATAAATTTAGATTTTTTACCATTAAAATCATATACAAACATAACAGAAGCAAATGCATTAAGAATAGATTGGAACGAAATTGTACCAAAAGAAGAATTAAACTATATTATGGGAAATCCACCATTTGTTGGAAAGAAAGAACAAAGTAAAGAACAAAAAGAAGAATTAACCAATATATTTGATGAGAAAAGTAAAGGTATAGGAAATATTGATTATGTTTCAGGTTGGTATATGAAAGCTATTCATTATATAAAATATACATCTATTGCTTGTGCATTTGTTTCAACCAATTCAATAACACAAGGAGAACAAGTTTCTATTATATGGAAAGAATTATTAAAAGATGGTGCTACAATAGATTTTGCTTATAGAACTTTTAGATGGGATAGTGAAGCTAGTTTAAAAGCACACGTCCATTGTGTAATAATAGGTTTTAGCTATAACAAAAAAGATAAATACATTTATGATAATGGAAAAGTAATAAAAGCAAAGAACATTAGCCCATATTTAATAGATAGTGAAACGATATTTGTAGAAAATAGTAAAAGTCCAATATGCAATGTTAATCCAATGAATTATGGTAGTATGCCAATAGATAATGGAAATTTAATATTAAGTGAAGAAGAAAAAGATATATTAATTCAAGAAAACAAGGACAATGCTAGATTTATAAGAAAATATATTGGTGGGGAAGAACTTATAAATAATAAAATAAGATATTGTATTTGGCTAGATAAAATACCTCCAATAGAAGTTCAAAAATCAAAGTTAATTATGGAAAGAATACAATTAACAAAAGATTTTAGAAATAGTAGTAATAGACCACAAACATTGAAAGCAGCAGAAACACCTTATTTATTTGGAGAAATAAGACAACCTAGTAGTAACATGCTAGTTATTCCAAAAGTATCATCTGAAACAAGAAAATATATACCAATAGACTTCATAAGTTCAGAAATTATTGTAAATGGAAGTGCATTAATAATTCCTAATGCTAATATATATATGTTTGGAGTTTTAACATCCAATGTTCATAATGCTTGGATGAGGACAGTTGCTGGAAGATTAGAAAGTCGTTATCAGTATTCAGCAAGTGTTGTATATAATACATTTGCTTGGTGTACACCAACAAAAGAACAAAAAGAAAAGATTGAGAAAACAGGGAGGGCAATTTTACAAGCAAGAAAATTATACAAAGATTATTCATTTGCACAATTATATAATGAATTAACGATGCCAACAGAACTTAGGAAAGCACACCAAGAAAACGATAAAGCAGTTATGGAAGCATATGGTTTTGACTGGCATAAAATGACTGAATCTGATTGTGTAGCAGAACTTATGAAAATGTATCAAAAACTAACCAACAAAGATAATTAGATTGCAGATAAATATGTAAAAATAGAAGATAGCAATTAAAAGCTATCTTCTATTCAATAGAATTTTTAAGCTCGTAATAATCAATAATTAATTAGTTATATTGGTATTACAACATATTTTGTTAAAATATTGAGTAAGTCTCTACTTGAAATAAAATGTTTTCTTTTTTACAATTTATACATAAAAAGGGGTGGAACAGACTCATGAAAACCAAAACGTGTAATATTGTTTATACACTAAAAAAGAAAATAGTTAAATGTTCAATGTATTCAGTGCAAAGGTATATAGATAAACTAATTGAAGCAGGTTATAAAATTGTAGATGTTGTGGAAAATAAAACCAAAAAGATAACTAAGAAATCAAAAATTTCTAATAAAATTAATAAACATAAATATTATAAGTGCAAATATTCGATGTATTATAATCAATGCAAATAGGTAAAATAAGCATACACAATTTTTAGGGTATTAAAAAAATAAAAGTAAAGATCCAAACTAGAGGAGAGTTTAAAACAAAGTTTGAAAAGTATAGAAAAACACTAACAATATAAGCTAATATAAGTTAGTGAACAAAAATTATAAATACTACAGCCAATAATATATAAATTGTACCAAACGACATAATTTTTTCCATATTCAAAACATCCATATAACTTCTTATAAATTATAAAATTACAAAATTGTAATTTTTTGTTCTACTTACTTAACATTTTTATTGCTTCATCTTCATTTTCTACAAAAAATATATCTTTTCCATTATTGCTTTCATATATGAAATCTTTTAATGGTTTACTTGTATATTTTGAATAATCTCCATATATAGCAAATTTTGTATGATAATTTATAAATTTTTGTAAAATTTCTCCTGCTAATCCTTTACTTAATATAAAGAAATTTTCTATTATTGCATCTTTATTCAATGCTATTTTATTGCAGTTTGTTTCATATTTGATAGTCATAATAAAATCTATTGCTGATTGAACATCTTTTATTATAATTTCATTGCTTTTTACTATTGCTATATCGTTTATAATTTTTGTTTCCATTTTTGCTCCTTTCAAAATTGTAATTTCTTGAGATAATTATAACATAAAAGATAGATAATTTTCAATGAAATTGCCTTGTATCTTAATATGTTTCTAATTTTATTTTTGAACTGGCATATACTTTTCAAGATATTCTTCTACTGTTTCCATATATTTTTGATATAATTTGTTATCATTTTGAAGTCCATGTCCTGAATGTGTCATCTCAAAAAATTTATAATCAATATTATTATCTTGTAATGTTTTTAACAATCTTTTTGATGCAAGAAATGGTTGTACTTTGTCATAAGTTCCATAAGCTACAACAGTTGGAACAGAATCTTTTGTTATCCAATCTGATGCAGAAATTGGTTTTACCTTTTCTAAATAAGAACCATCTTTTATCATTTCTTGTGTTATTTCTTCGCCACTCATTACACTAAATAAATATGCTCCAGCTTGTATTGATTCATCTGTATCTTGTCCTAATCCAAATATTCCCCAATCTTCAAAATAGAAACTTGAAGGTCCAACTGCCCCAAAAGTAAGCTTAAGAGGTACTGGACTTTCATTACAATCTCTGTAAGCATAAATCATTGCTAAACAATGTCCCGCACTTCCTCCAGATATAGTCATTTCGTTTATATTATATCCATATGCTCTTGCTTTTTCTATCACAACAGGAATAGCTTTTTTTATTTCGTTAGATTGAGTTAAAACACTTGCAGTATTTTCTTCTGTTCTTAAAGTATAGTTAATACCTGCTGCAACATAGCCTTTTGAACAAAGCCAAGATAACATTTCTACATCATCAGATTTATCTCCTGCTGTAAAACCTCCTGCGTGTATGTAAACAACTAATCCATAATTACTTTTAGAATTATTTTTTGGCAAATATAAATCAAATTTATTTGCTTCACCTTTTCCATAAGATATATCAGCATATTTTATACCTAACTCATCACTCCAAGCAATATTATATTTTTTTGCCCAAGCAGGTTTTATAGCTGTTTTTGATACTATTCCTATAATAAATGAAAACATAAATACTAATATACAAATAAATACAAACATTCCTTTACCTCTTTTCTTTTCATTCATAGTATATTACCTCCAAACATAGTTCCCCCAACTAACATATTTAGAAAAGCTCTGAAAGCTAAACGACCTAAAATAATGCCTAAAATTGCTATAACAACAAAAACAATAACTTGTTTCTTTTCAAACATAATTTTTACCTCCTTGACTTAATATGAAAATAGTGTTATTTTTATAACATCTATATTATAGCATATAAATCTTTTTATACAATACTAAAACTTACAAGTGTTAGAAAGGAATAGTGTTTATAACAATGGAATTACAAAGTGAATTATCTAAAAAATATATTGCAGAAGCTCTTATAACTTTAATGAAAAAGAAAAAATTTTCTTCTATAACTAACAAAGAAATTACTGATAAAGCAGGATTGTCTCATATAACTATTTATCGTAATTTCAAGAGTAAAGATGATATTATTAAATATTATGTGAATAATATTACAGACAGCTTTATAAAAACAAGTAAAATAGTATATACACCAAATGACTTTTCAAATTATATTATTAAACTATTTGTTCATTTAGAAAAAAATAAAGATATTGCTATTTTGCTATATAAAGCTAATATGATACATTATTTAAAAGATGAATTTGATAGAATATTTTTAGCAAAAGCTAAAAATTCTAATGAAATATATTATTATGCTTTTATTTCTGGAGGCTTATATAATCTTTACTATTATTGGATTAAGAATAATTTTAAGGAAACACCTCAAGAATTAGCAAATATATTTAATAATTTCTATATTTCAAAAAGAGATAGCTATTAAACTATCTCCTCTATACATGTAATGTATCGCCCAGATGTTATTTAAATTTTTTATTTCTGATACTAACTCATCAAAGTTTGAAATATAATTTTTATATTGTATAACTCTATACTTTTTATATCATCTAAAGCCAATTTATATGCTATTTCTATTTTTATTTTTCCATAATCATTTAAAATGTTATATTCGTTTATTTTTAATAACACTTCTAGCTTTAAAAATTTTTGGTTAATTTCCATATATATATTGAAATATAAATGAAAAATTAATATAATAGTTGTATTAGAAGAGTTAAACAAAGCTGACTAACAATACGGGTAACACCATACTTGTAATGCAAGGGGTAGCAGAGTCGAATCTAAGAAGTGGCACCATTAATAAAACTCAGCAGTATTGATATAATCTTGATTAATAACTTTTTTATTGGCTTTATGAACATCATACACTTCCAAAACATATGTTTTTATAAAAATGGAGGAAAGAAATGAAACAATTATTAAAAAAGGAAATGCAAGAAATAAAAATACCATATAATAAAGAAAAAATGAAAATATTTTTAGTAACAGTAATAACATTCAGTATAGTACACTTTGAACTTTATGCATTAATGATTACAGGACCAGATACATTATTAAATAGCATATACCATCAAGCAGACGTATGGGAAATAATGCTATTAAGATTTGGCTTATATTTTATACAAATGATAAAAGGAAACATCGTATCACCAATACTTGCAAGCATCATAAGTAGTATATTATTAGGAATAACAGTAATATTAGTAATAGAAATACTAGAAATAAAAAATAAATATTTTAAATACATAACAGGAATAATATTTGCAGTAGCACCAAACATATCAGCAACACTAACATTCTTCTATTGCTCAGATGCATATATACTAGGAATGTTACTTGCAACAATAGCAGTATTAGTAATAAAAAAATACAAAAACAAAAAATGGGCAATACCTCTTGCAGGGCTAATGATTGCATTATCAATGGGAATATATCAAACCTATATATCAGTAACAATGGTATTATGTATAGCTACTCTCATAATAGATGCACTAAACAAACAAGACAAAAAGCAAATATTTAAAAACCTTTGGAAATACATTATAATAGGAATATTAGGAATAACAATGTTCTATGCATTATCACACACAGCACTATTAATAAGAGGAGTGCCAGCAAGTGGATATAGTGGAGCAAATGAAATAGGATTAAGTACCTTAAAAAAATTTCCAGAATTATTACCACAAAGTTATAAAAGCTTTTTAAACTACTATTTTAATGATGAAATGATACCAAACACAATATGGCATACAAACTTAATATATATCATTATATTTGGAGTAATGACAATAGCTTTAATACACATAATAATAAAAAACAAAGTATACGAAAAAAAGACAAACACATGTCTTGCTATAATATACATAATACTAGCACCAATATGTTTTGGAATAATAGAAATAATGGTACCAGATGTAGACATACATATACTAATGGCATGTTCAATGATATATATATTTCCAATATTCTTCAAAATACTAGAACTACAACAAAAAACAAACTGTACAAACATAATAAAATATGTAATCATAATAGCAAGTATAATAATAACATGGAACTATACATGGCAAGATAATGCATCATATATAGCAATAAAAACAATGCAAAACCAATCAATAGCTACATCAGAAAGAATAATAACACGGAATAGAAAATTTAGATGGCTATACTCCAGAAATGCCAGTAGCATTTTTAGGAGGATTAGAAAATAACCAATACTTTAACAAAAAAAATACAAGTTTAGAAGCAAAGAAAATATATGAAAGAACATGGGGATTTATAGCAGATATACCAACGATGTGGTGGGGGAATATGGAAAGTTGGAAAAAAGCAATATATGAATATATAGGAGTAAATATAAATCTTGCAACAGACGAAGAACGTGATAAAATATATGAAGAAGCGGAATATAAGCAAATGAAAAATTATCCCCAAAAAGGTAGTATAAAAATAATAAATGGTATAGTAGTAGTAAAATTGAGTGATTAACAAAGAAAAAATACAACATAGACACAATAATAGTTCATGCAAAAAACATGCAGTGGGCAGAGAGACATGTGTCTTCTAAAAAATTTGTCCAAGGAGGAAAAAATGAGTACAGCAATAGTAACAGGAGGAGCAAAAGGAATAGGAAAAGCAATAGTAGAAATGCTTGCCAAAAGTAATATAAATGTAGTAGCAAACTATAATACATCAGAAAAACAAGCAAAACAGCTAAAGCAAGAATTAATAAATAAAGGATATAATATAGAAATTTATAAGGCAGATGTATCTAAAAGAGAAAATGTGAAACAATTAGTAGAATATACAAAAGACAAATTTGGATATATAGACATATTAATAAACAATGCAGGAATTGATAAATGGCAACTATTTACAGATATAACAGATGAAGACTGGAATAACATCATACAGACAAATCTAACATCAGTATTTTATATGACACAAGAAATAGTAAAAGAGATGATAAAAAATAAAAGAGGTTGCATAATAAATGTATCATCAATATGGGGAATAACAGGAGCATCATGCGAAACTGCATACTCTGTTACAAAAGCAGGAATAGATGGGTTAACTAAATCACTGGCGAAGGAACTTGCACCGTCAGGAATAAGAGTAAATTCAATAGCACCAGGTGCAGTAATGACAGATATTAATAAAAACTTTACTCAAGATGAAATTGAAGAAATAAATAACCAAATCCCAATGGGGAGGTTTGGAACACCATCTGAAATAGCAAAATGTGTAGAATGGCTAATAGAAGATACATATACTACAGGACAAATAATATCTCCTAATGGAGGATGGTTGATATAAAAGATAAATTCAAAAAAGGTAAAAAAGAGGGGAACTAAAGAAATGAATAGAAAGCAAAGAAGCGTGTATAAAAAGGATGAAAAAAAAGGAATAACCTTGATATCATTAGTAATAACCATAATAGTGTTGTTAATACTAGCAGGAATAACATTAAATTTAACATTAGGTAACAGAGGAATATTTAAAATAGCTACAATGGCAAGTAAAAATTATATGAATGTCCAAGAAGATGAATTAGTGAACTTAGCTAAATTTTCTAATGAAGTAAATAATGAAATAAAGAGTGCAAATATAGATGAAAGTACATTAAAACCAAGTAATAATAAACATGAAATAATATATATAGGTGAATTAAATTATGTTACTGGAAATAATGGAGTTGTAACTTCAACATTTGACATAAAAGAAATATATGAAGACTATAAAAATTTAACAATTGATAATTTTGTTTATAGGGTATACGTAATGTATGATCATTGGGATGCTAATTGCAGGATTATAGGAGGACATACTTTGAAACAATCATATAATGCAGAAACAGGAATCTTGGTAATTAGTAATGCATATCAAGTAACTAGCTTTAATTCAGGATTTGAGGGAAGAGTTTATTTAATACCAAATATTGAAACAATTAAATAGTGATAAAATAAAAATGAGGTAAAAATTAAAATTTTACAGCATAATAATAAAAAGAATTATCAAAATACAAAAAATAGAGAATAGCATATAATATTCTCTATTTTTTGTATCTTTATAGTTAATAAAAGTTTACCTTTTATTAAAATTCTATTCACTAACTCTTCTTTTATAATTCCCAGAAATAATTTTTGGAAGATAAGTTATAATCTTATATATAGCAAGACGTACCTTTTTACTCCAAATATAAGATTTCTTTAATCTTTTTGTAGGAAGTAATCCGAAGCCATCTTGTTCAGTAGTAACTAAAGACATAATATTCTTTTCAATAGGAAAAATATAGTTACTACCATTATTATTATCCCAAGAACCATTTCCATCATTAAAACAGAAATTAAAAGTATCAAAAGAGCCAAGTTCAATTTCTGCTTGAAAGCCAAGTTCTGTTTTTTTCATTTCGGCTTCGTTTAAACTATCCCAAAACTCACCAAAACCATAATGAATAAATACTTTTTCAGCATTTTCACTAAACAATTTACCTGTATAAGAAATCTTAATAGTAGTATTTTCAAGCAATTTATCTGTATTAAAAAATATATTCTTAGTTAATTCCATTATAAAATCTCTCCTCATTTATCTTTTGTAAAGATATTATATTATTAAAAAAACAAATAATCAAGT
>CAQOYX010000055.1 GCA_948852375.1 uncultured Clostridia bacterium | reverse complement strand
TTAAATTGATATGTTTTATATTATAAAATAATAAATTAATAAAGTCAAGGGAAATATATTGTAAAAAAGTCTATGATGATTTATAATAGATATTAGACTATTAAATATGGGGGTGTATTTGGCTTTCGACAGTAAACCAGAAGTACAAATAGCGAGCAGTGGTTAGGTGCCACTTAAAAAACCTAAAAATAAATATAAACGCTAGAAATAACGAAGTAGCATTAGCTGCCTAAGAGTGGCTACGTTCTTATAAAAAGGACTACGGTTTTATAAGGGCGACGAAATAGTAGGAAACGAAACTATTTTTTTCTCTAAGAATAGTGGGTATAAAGGAGATACTAATAAAACAAGTTTGTTTGTTCATTTGTTTTATTAGGAAAAATAAGAACAAACTGTGCTCGGAGAAGTTTATATGGAAAGTTTGCTGGACAGGAGTTCGACTCTCCTCACCTCCACCATTTAAAAGAAAATGGCTTGAAATAGCTAGTTACAGATATTGGGAACCTAAGCGTACACGCTTAATTAAAAGGCTTGTATTTGAATGAAAAATTAAAACAATTAGGAATTAAATTTCTAGTTGTTTTTCGTTTTTAAGGATTTGAAAATCAACATAAAATATGATATAATTATATTAACACTTTACAATTGTGTAAAAAATTAGAAAGGAGTAATTTTATGAAATTACGGAATGTAATCTTTAAGACAAAAAATATTATTGTACAAGAAGTAAGAAAATCTACAAATTCATCTTGTAAGACTTGCATTATTATGGGAAGTGGATATTCATTATCCGTTGATGAAGAAAATAATGTGATACATAAAGACCCTTTATTTTTTCCACCAAGTGGAAATGCTTATGGAGATTATACTGTATTATCATTATTTTATCCATTTGAATGTGAGGGATTATCGGTGGCAGCAAAAGAATTGGCAAATTATATTGATACCAATATGTACCAATATGAAAACATTATTCTTCATGGTCATTCAAAGTGTGGAAGTTGTTTTATTGAGGCAACAAAGTGGTTAAAAAGGAAAATTACAGTTGTTAGTGTATCAGCACCATTAAATAGTCAAGGAACTCCTATAGCTAATAGGAAAGTATTTGATGCTCGGCTAAATTGGTTAGAAAAGATATTTTTTCATAAAATATTTTCTGACCATAATGTAGATAAAGATTTGTGTAAAAATTCAGAGTTTTTAACAAATCTTAATATGGATTATTTGCAACAGAATAATTATATCATTATTGTTTCAGTATGTGGAAAATTTGCGATTAATCCAGTAAAGTTACTGTTAACATGGATTGATAAGGCTAAAAGAATTAATGGAGATGGTATTATTCCTAGAAATAGTCAAATTCCTAAAGAGAAACCATTTATAGAAATTACATCAACTCATGCAGGTTCTATGAAATATAGTGTTCGGTTTGTGAAAGATTTTCTGTAAAGGATTACAAAGGTGAAGAATTTCTCTGTAATAGGGGATTTCTAGTTTAGTTAGCACGGTATCGCCCGTTAGGGTGATTACCGTGCTAAAAACATAGTCTAGTATTACCTATGTTTTGTAACAAAATCCTTAAAAATATTGGGAAAGTAAGAATGGGAAAATGTTACAGCATTTGTAACAAATTATACTGGTTTAAGAACAGGAGAAATACACGCTTTACGTTGGATTGACATTAACAATAACTATTTAAGTGTAAAACATAGTATAACACAAAAAGTAAAAAATAAGTATGATGTAGAAACGCCACCCCAAAAATAAATCTTCTATAAGAACGCTACAAATACCACTACCATTAACCAAAATATTAAAAGAAAATAAAAAAAGACAAATGCAACTACCTAATTTTAGTGAAGATAGTAGAGTTTTAGGCGACGGAAAATGTTTAAGAGATACTGCTTTACAGCAAAAGAATATTCTTTATTCAAAATTAGCAAAAGTAAAAACAATGAGAATACACGATTTTAGACATTCTCACGCATCATTACTTGTTAATATGGGTATTAATTCAAGAGGTAGCAAGAAGATTAGTACATAAAAAAGTAGAAATTACTTGGGACATATATTCTTATTTGTATCCAAAGGAAGAAGAAAAAGCAGTTGCAATTTTAAATGCTGTATAACAAAAAAGCGTACACGCTCTGTACACGCCAAAACGAAAAATCGTAAATATAGAATTGAAAACAAAAAATACAAAAATGGTGGAAAGTGGTTTAAAATAGAACATTTTGGAACTTTTTTAAACAATGGAGCAACATTTAAAACGATAAAAATTGTCCTCCTCACCTCCACCATTAAGAAATATAGATGGCTGTATTAACATCTCAATAAGGGAATTTACAGAAAAATATAGAAAACAAGGTCTGCAAATACAATATGTATTTTAAATTTTTTTCCCAAATATGTTGCATATTTTAAATAATAACTGTATAATAAATAACAGATATTATTTAGGGGCGTCGTCCAACGGTTAAGATAGAAGTCTCCAAAACTTTTGATGAGGGTTCGATTCCTTCCGCCCCTGCCAAAACTTCATATTAAAAGGGAGTAGCTTTTAAATTACTAATCAACAATCGCGATAATTTATCTGGTTAGTAAACTTGATATATATTAAGTAAGCAAGACTTTTAAATAAATTCTTTGTAAAAATATAAGAAATTTATTTAAAAGTCTTGTTTTTTGTTTATAATATATATAGTATTAAGAAAAGGAGAGATATTTGTGGAAGAGAAATGGTTTAGCAAGTCTTGTGATGATGTAAAAAAAATGTTAGAAACAGATATTGAAAATGGACTAGTACATTCACAAGTAGAAAAAAAACAAGCAAAATATGGACTAAATGAATTAAAAGCGAAAAAGAAAAAATCTTTATTTCAAAAATTTTTAGAACAATTTAAAGATTTTACAATAATTGTTTTGATTGTAGCAGCAATTGTTTCAGGAATTGTTGGCATTTCAGAAGGAGAAGGAATAACAGACACGATAATTATTCTTATAGTTGTTATTTTGAATGCAATTATTGGTGTAGCACAGGAAAGTAAAGCAGAAAAATCATTAGAAGCATTACAGAAATTAAGTGATCATGCATCAAAAGTAATTAGAAATGGTAAGTTAGAAATAATTCCATCAAAATTGCTAGTTCCAGGGGATATAGTGGTATTAGAAACAGGAGATTATATTCCAGCAGATTTAAGAATAATAGAAGCAGTAAATTTAAAAGCTCAAGAATCAGCATTAACTGGTGAATCTGTTCCAGTAGAAAAACAAACTGAATTAATAACTGATGAAAATGTTGGAATTGGTGATAGAATTAATATGCTATTTTCATCTAGCTTAATTACTTATGGTAGAGGAAAAGGTATTGTAGTAGAAACTGGAATGAATACAGAAGTTGGAAAAATAGCAACAATGCTTGATAATCAAGGAGAAACAACAACGCCATTACAGGAAAAATTAAATAAACTAGGAAAAACTTTAGGAATAGCAGCTCTTGGTATATGTGTGATTATATTTATAATTGGATTAATATATGGAAAAGAGCCAATTCATATGTTTATGACAGCAGTAAGTCTAGCTGTTGCAGCAATTCCAGAAGGATTGGTAGCAGTTTCAACTATCGTACTTGCAATAGGGGTACAAAAAATGGTAAAGAAAAATGCAATAGTAAAAAAACTCCCAGCAGTTGAAACATTAGGAAGTGCAACAGTTATATGTTCAGATAAAACAGGAACTCTAACACAAAATAAAATGACAGTTAAAAAGATTTTTTATAATGATAAATTAGTTGATTTTGGAGTAGATTTTGTATATTCTGAAGATGAAGTTTTAAAAAAATTAATATATTCAAGTATGTTGTGTAATGATACAAAAATAGGTCAAAACAATGAATTAACAGGAGATCCAACAGAAACAGCCTTAATAGATATGGGATTTAACTTAGATTTTAACCCAAGCTTATATGAGAGATTTCCAAGAGTAGAAGAAATACCGTTTGATTCAGATAGAAAGCTCATGACAACTGTTCATAAAAATGTAGATAAATATATAGTATACACAAAAGGTGGAGTAGATGAATTATTAAATAGATGTAATTCTTATGAAATAAATGGAAATATAAAAAATGACTTACAAGAATATAAAAAGCAAATAGAAAAAAGTAATGAAGAAATGGCAAAAAATGCATTAAGAGTATTGGCTTTTGGATATAAAGAATTAGACCACATGCCTTCAAAAGAAGAAATGAGTCATATGGAAGAAGAATTAATATATATTGGTATGGTAGGTATGATAGATCCACCAAGAGAAGAAGCTAAAATTGCTGTACAAAAGTGTAAAACAGCAGGAATAAAAACAGTTATGATAACAGGAGACCATAAAATAACAGCAATTGCAATAGCAAAAGCATTAGGAATATTAGAAAATGAGGAAGAAGCATTAACAGGAAAAGAACTTGAACAAATGTCAGATAATGAATTAGCAAAAAATATTAAAAAATATTCAGTATATGCAAGAGTTTCCCCAGAGCATAAAGTAAGAATTGTTAGTGCTTGGCAAAAAAATGGAGAAATAGTTGCAATGACAGGAGATGGAGTAAATGATGCTCCAGCTCTAAAAACAGCAGATATTGGTTGTGCAATGGGGATGGTAGGAACAGATGTTGCAAAAGAAGCAGCAGATGTAATATTAACAGATGATAACTTTGCAACAGTAGTATCAGCAGTTGAAGAAGGAAGACGTATATATGACAATATATTAAAAGCAATACAGTATTTATTATCAAGTAATGTTGGAGAAATAATAGTATTATTTGTTGCAATACTTATTACACCACTTCTTGCAAGTTGGTTTGGAATAACAAATATAAGTGCATTAGAGCCATTACTTCCAATACACATATTATGGATAAATCTAGTTACAGATGCACTTCCAGCACTTGCAGTTGCATTTGATCCAGCAAATAAAGACATTATGAATAGAAAGCCAATAGATTCTAAAAAAGGAATATTTACAAAAGGAATGGTATGGAGAGTAATATACCAAGGAATTATGATAGGAACACTTACATTAATAGCATTTTGTATAGGACTTAGGACCCCTAATATTACAGGAACGCCAGAATATATAGAACATGTGAAAATAGAAATAGGTCAAACAATGGCATTTTCAGTACTTGCGATTTCACAATTAGTTCATATATTTAATGTAAGAGACAACAAAAACTCAATATTTAAAACAAAGCCATTTAATAATAAAACATTGCTAGGAGCAGTAGGAATATCAACATTACTAATGATTATAATCCTAGTCGTTCCAGCACTAAGACAAGTTTTCAGCATTTGGGCATTACCAGTAGAAAACATAGTAGAAGTAGTAGCTTTAGTATTTGCACCAGTAGTTATTGTTGAAATATTTAAGTTATTAAAGATTAATACAGTAAAAGATGAATAATTATTAAGTTCAAGGCGGTTTTCTATCTGCCTTGTTTCTTTTTTTGCATAAAAAATAAAAAAACACTACTAAAATAATAATTTTTAGTGTATAATAATTCTATAAATTACAAAATTCGATAAAAGGTGACTTGAGATGTTATATAATTTTATTGAAATAGAGACGAAATCTAATAAAAGAAAGAATGCTATTATTATTTGTGTGATAGCTTTAGTTGTTATAGCTATATGTATTTTTTTAGGAATTAAAGTGGCTAAATTAAATAAAAATAAAAATATGCGGAAATGTAATAAGACAAAATGAGGCACAACAAAATGTAATTGAAAATAATGAAGAAACTACATCAAAAGGAACTAAAACAAAGCATATTGCAAAAGTTAATATGAAGCCAGTTTATACAGATATCGGAAAAGAACTTATTAAAAATATATATCATTCAGAAGAAAAAGTAGCTTATTTAACATTTGATGATGGTCCATCTAAATCAGTAACACCTCTTATACTTGATTTACTAAAGAAAGAAAATATAAAAGCAACATTTTTTGTTTTAGGTGCAAGAGCAAAATTAAACCCAGATATAATAAAAAGAGAATATAATGAGGGGCATTATATAGCAAACCATGGATATTCACATATATATGGGAATATTTATTTAAGTTCTAGCTCTGTACTTGATGAATATAATAATACAAAAGAGGTAGTACAAAGTATTTTAGGAGTGGACTATGATGGGCATTTATTTAGATTTCCAGGAGGTTCCACAGGAGGAAAATATAAAAATATAAAAAAAGATTCAAAAATAATACTAGAGGAAAATAATATTGCATATATAGACTGGAATGCATTAAGTAGTGATGCAGCAGGAGCAAAAACAAAAGAAGAAATTATTGAAAATACAAAATCTACTGTAGGAAATAAAAATTCTGTTGTAATATTAATGCATGATGCAGGAGATAAAATATTAACATATGAAGCACTGCCAGAAATCATTACTTATTTAAGGGAAAAAGGTTATGTATTTAAAAATTTTTATAGTATAATAAAATAACTCTTGACATATATAAAATTTAGCAATAAAATATAACAAGAAAATGAAAGGGAAAAAAGTTTAAAATAGTATATTAAAGTAGAAAAAAATATAAAAGTTAAATTTTATCCCTGAAAGAAAGGAATGATAAGTGGATATGGCATTGGTTACTACTAAAGAAATGTTTGAAAAATCAATGAAAGAACATTATGCAATAGGTGCATTCAATGTTAACAATATGGAAATTATACAAGGGATTATAGATGCAGCACGAGAAGAAAATTCACCAGTAATTTTACAAGTATCATCAAGTGCTATAAAATATGCAAGAATAAACTACTTAATGAAAATGGTAGAAGCAGCATGTTTAGAAGCACCAAATATTCCAGTTGCACTTCATTTAGACCACGGTCCGGATTTGGAAACTTGTAAAATGTGTATAGATGCAGGATTTACATCTGTTATGATTGATGGTTCAAAATATGATTTTGAAAAAAATATTGCGTTAACAAAAGAAGTTGTAGACTATGCACATGTACATGGAGTAGTTGTAGAAGCAGAACTTGGAAAACTAGCAGGAATTGAAGATGATGTAAATGTATCATCAAGTGATGCAATGTATACAGATCCAGAAGAAGCAAAAGAATTTGTAGAAAGAACTGGATGTGATTCTTTAGCAATTGCAATAGGAACAAGTCATGGAGCATACAAATTTAAAGGAGAAGCAAAATTAAGATTTGATATTTTGAAAAAAATAAAAGAACTAATTCCAAATACTCCTATAGTGCTACATGGAGCATCTACAGTAATACCAGAATTAGTAGAAATGTGTAACAAACATGGAGCAGACATTCCTGGGGCAAAAGGAGTTCCAGATAAAATGTTACATGAGGCAAGTATAAGTGGAGTTTCAAAAATTAATGTAGATACAGATTTAAGGCTTGCTTTTACCGCACAAATTAGAAAGGTATTTGCAGAAGAACCTAGCATATTTGACCCAAGAAAGTATTTAACACCAGCAAGAGAGGAAATTAAAAATACCGTAAAACACAAAATAACAAATGTATTTGGCTCTAATAATAAAGCATAAATAAAATTAAAAATTAAAGAAGGAGAGAAAAAACAATGAAAAAATTAATGAAATTAACAGTACTAATGATTATTATGGTAATGGGAGTTGTAACTCTAACAGGATGTGGAAATGCATCAGATGATTTATCAAAATTAGCAGTATATACTGCGGACGAAAATATGGATGGGTACACAAAATGTGATAAAATAGAAGGAATAGAATTCTATTATCCATCAAACTATACATCAGTAGGAACATCAAAACAACCAACATTTATGGATCCAGAAATATTAGGAGCAAGTGTAAATTTAATATCTGATAATTTTCCAAGCTCTTATACATTTGAACAATATATAGAAGCGTCAATAGCAGGTGTTAAACAAAAAATGACAGTAAATGGAGATATAAAAACAGAATACATAAACTTAAATGGAACAAAAGCTGCTAAATTAGATTATGTAGCAACAGCTTCAGGTCAAACAATGAAAATTACACAAATTGCATTATTAAAAGATTCAAAAGTATATATATTAACAACAGGCTCTTTAGAATCTGATGCTGAAAGCTTTGCACCAAAAATGGAAAAAATAATAAAATCATTTAAATAAAAATAAAAAAATTCCCTAAACAAAGTAGGGAATTTTTTATTTTATATGTATATTTGTATAGGTAAAAATTATAATAGTAGTGATTTCTAACGATTTTTATTTTTTAAATTAATTGCAATTTGTTTATTCGCATCTTTTTTTGCTAAATCTTCACGTTTATCATACAATTTTTTACCTTTCCCAATACCCAATTCTATTTTTACAATACTACCTTTAAAATACAAAGATATTGGAATTAAAGTATAACCTTTTTGCTTTGTAAGACCAATTAACTTATTTATTTCTCGTTTTTTTAATAAAAGTTTTCTACTTCTTAAAGGATCCTTATTAAATATGTTACCATGTTCATAAGGGCTTATATGCATTCCTAAAATAAAAACTTCACCGTTTTTTAAAATAGCATAACTATCTTTTAGGTTAACTTTTCCAGCACGAATAGATTTTATTTCTGTTCCGTGATAAAACAATTCCTGCCTCTATAGTATCTTCAATAATATAATTATGTTTTGCTGTAGGATTTTTTGAAATTAGACTAGACATATATATGTAACTCCTTTTTTATAATTATGAAGATATTATAGCATACGATAAACTAATTGTAAATTAATAATAGCTTAAATCTTTTATAAGTTAAAAGACTTAAGCTATTATTTGTTAGTGATTATTGTTATTATATTCATTCTTATTTTGCATTGCATAATACCAAACAAGACCTACTATAGCAATTGTTACAATTGCTAGAATAAACCAAGTCCAAGTATTAGAATTCATACCTAAAAAAGTACCATTATTAGTTGGGTTAGTTGCTGTTCTTGTAGTTGTATATCCAGAATTTCCATTGTTACCATTATTTCTAACTCTAGAAGCACCATCTGCAAATGTATTTCCTAAATCTCTAATACCAGTACCTATAGCACCTGCAGTATCTTCTATAACATTTTCAGCACCACCAACTACATTTCTTATAGTATTACCAGATTTATTCATAGAATCACTTAATTCAGCATTTGCAGCAAATACATAAGATGTAGAAACAATTAAAATTATTCCAATAATTAAAGCAAAGATTTTCTTTGTCATAGTTGAACCTCCTTTTAAAATTTGATTTTTTTCAATCATTAATAGTATGAATACTTTTAGACATTTTAATACATTAAAAAAAATACTGTAATACTAAAAAATAGTAATACAGTAAAATTTTTTGTCTCAAAACATATAATTTTAAGTAAAGATAATTAATAATAAACCAACATTTATTTACGAAAATTCTGTAAATAAAAAATAACTAAGCGTTCAAATACAAACTTCAAAAATTTTAAAATTAATGTTTTAGGCGAATAATAATTGCAATTGCAAGCAATATTAAAAGTACACCAATTACAATTAAAATAATACTTAAAATATTAGTAAGACCAAGTTCGGCTTCTGGCAATGAATTTAAAGCACTAACGCTACTGTTGGTTGAAGAATATGTTTGTGAAGTTAAATTGTTGTTTATATTATTTGTAGTATTTTCATAATTTCCATCAGTATTAGTATTTGTACTAACATTAGTGTTGGTATTAGAATTGGTATTAGCTGAGTTTGTATTATTTGCTAAGTTCATATTAACATCAACAGAATATACAAAACTAGGAAATAATAATACAAAAGCTAATAATAAAATAAAAGTGAACAATAAAATAAAAACAAGTTTTAATTTTTTTAACATTCAAATTACCTCCATATCTTTAGTTTGCTTTTTATACAATATATCATACACAAAATATAAATAAAAGTCTAGATATATTAAAAAACTTTAACAAATTCTTATCAAAAATTGTGTGCTACTTA
>CAQOYX010000054.1 GCA_948852375.1 uncultured Clostridia bacterium | reverse complement strand
TTAGTTACAGAATTGTTACATTTTTATAACTGAGTTAATTTCATTTATTGCAATATATAATAAATAGATATTTTAGATCGAGCAAAATATTTTTAACAATTTTCTTTCCTATTTTACCAAAAATATTTTTCGTAATTTATCACTTTATAAGCAATATTACACATTTTTTATTTAATAAATAATTTCTCCCATTAAATTTTCTCCCAACAATCCTTTTATTCGTACTTTTTTTATAGTATTTTCTAAACTTACGTTATTCCACTTAACATATACCATAACATAGTTACTTGTATGTCCTTTTAAATATTGTCCATCTTGTTCTTCAAATAATACTTCTAATTCTTTTCCTATATATTTTTCATTTTGCCTTTCTTGATTTTTGTTTGATAATTCAATTAAAATTCTACTTCTTTTTTCTTTTATTTCACTTGATATTTGTTCAGACATTAATGCTGCTTTCGTTCCCTTTCTTGGTGAATATTGGAATATATGCATTTTATAAAATTGCATTTTTTCTAAAAATTTATATGTATTTTTAAATTCTTCTTCTGTTTCACCTGGAAATCCTACAATTATATCTGTTGTTAATGATACATTTGGATAATTTTTTCTTATGAAATTAATCCCCTTTTCAAATTCCTCTACACTATATCTTCTATTCATTCTTTCTAATGTAGAATTGCAACCGCTTTGTAAAGATAAATGAAAATGGTCGCAAACTTTTTCTAATTTTGCAAGTTCTAAAATAAATTCTCTTTTCATTAATGTTGGCTCTAAAGATCCTAAACGTATTCTTTTTATTTCTTGTATATCATTAACTTCTTTTAAAACGTTTAATAATAGAAATTCATTTTTCACATCTCTTCCATATGATGCTAAGTGTATTCCCGTTATTACTACTTCTTTAATTCCTTTTTTTGCAATTTCTTTTATCTCTTGCACTACTTCTTCTTGTTTTCTACTTCTAATTCTTCCTCTTGCATATGGTATTATGCAATACGAACAAAATCTATCACATCCATCTTGTATTTTTATTACTGCTCTTGTTTTATCAGTATAGGATATAGTTCCAAATTCTGCAAACTCCTTTTCATATAAAATATCAGAAACACTCTGTTGTCTTTCTTTTTGATATTTTTTTATATACGATACTATATCCCTTTTTTCTTGATTTCCAATAACAATATCTATTTTTTTTATTTTTTCTAGTTCTTCTTTTGCAACTTGTGCATAACACCCTGTAACTACTAATATGGCTTTTTCATTTTTTTCTTTTACCCTTCTTATTATCTGTCTTGATTTTCTATCTGACATATTTGTTACTGTACATGTATTTACTACATAAATATCAGCACTTTGTTCAAACTTAACAATTTCATAATTTTCTTCCATAAATTTTTGTTTCATTGCATTTGTTTCGTATTGGTTTACTTTACAACCTAATGTATAAAATGCTACTTTTTTTTTCATCGTTATTCCATTCCTTAATAACTACTATATTCTTGTCTTTCCATCTAATGAATCTAAATTATCTAGTGCTTTTCCTGTTCCTAGAGCTACACAAGATACACTATCTTGTGCTATCATTACATTTATTCCTGTTTTTTCTTGTAACAGCGTGTCTAGTCCATCCACTAGACATCCCCCTCCTGTCATATAAATACCTTTGTCGCTTATATCTGCTGCAAGTTCTGGTGGTGTTTTTTCAAGTACTGAATGTACAGCATCCACTATCATCATTGCAGGTTCTGTTAATGCTTCCATCATTTCGCTTGAATGTATTGTAATTGTTTTTGGTAAACCTGTTAATAGGTCTCTTCCTCTTATATCCATTTCTATGTCTTGAATTTTTGGATGTACACAGCCAATATTTACTTTTAAATCTTCTGCTGTTCTTTCTCCTATCATTACATTATGTTTTTTCTTTATATATTTTATAATGTATTCATCAAATTTATCTCCTGCAACTTTTAATGAAGTACTAACAACTGAGCCTCCAAGTGAAATAACTGCTATATCTGTGGTTCCTCCACCAATATCTACTATCATATTTCCACATGGTTTTGATATATCAATTCCTGCACCAATTGCTGCTGCAATTGGTTCTTCTATTAGATATACTTTTCTAGCTCCTGCCTGAGATGCAGCATCAATAACAGCTTTTTTTTCTACTTCAGTTACCTGTGATGGAATACATATCATAATTCTTGGTGCAAATATGAATTTACCACATACTTTATTTATAAAATGTTTTAACATTTTTTCTGTTACAGTATAATCTGAAATGACACCATCTTTTAACGGTCTTGTTGCTACAATATTTCCTGGTGTTCTTCCAAGCATTCTTCTTGCCTCTTGTCCAACTGCTAATACTTCTCCACTATTATGATCAACAGCAACAACAGATGGTTCCCTAAGTACTATTCCTTTTCCTTTTACATATGCTATAACTGTTGCTGTTCCTAAATCTATTCCTATATCTTGCCCAAAACCAAACATCAAAAATCTATCCTTTCTAGCTTTGTTTCATATATTATTATTTCCATTTGTTACAAATTCATTACAATTATATTACATGTATAAAAAAATAGCAATAGATTTTATAAATTTCCTTTACTCAATTACATCAACAGCATTTTCTGTCTTTAACCCTTGTAAATTGTAATATGATTCTGGAATTTTCCCTACTATAATATTTTCAGCTATTAATACTTGGTTTGATATGTTTTGGCAGATTGTGGAATATGGTGTTAGTATGTTTATTTCACAATCTACTTGTAGGTAAATTCTATGTATAGTTTGGTTTATTCCTGCTTCTTTAAATTCACTTCTTAAATCTGTTTGCACATTTCCTATAGTATCTAACTTTATTGGAATTATTGGACCTCTTCCTGAAAGTATTTTTGTTCCTGTAAAGCTCCCTAACTTTATTCCAATTTCTTCTTGTTTTACTTTATCAAGTCTTTTTTGAATTTTTTCTGCTACATCAGATATTATTAGATTAATTGGAGTAATATTTGATTTTATCATTGTAATGTTTCCTGTAGTATCTTTTGATATTGTAACTAAGTCTTCATATTTATATTGTTCAATTATTTTTGTAGATTCTTCATTGCAAATAATTGTTGCAATGCCTTTTGCTTTATCTTGGCATATTTTTTCAAAGATAGGATTAATGCTATTAATAGCCATTGTAAATGTTATTATAGCTACTATTATGATTATTATAAATTTTGCTATTTTTTTGTTCTTATTCGAATCTTTTGGACTATTTGAAATATTAAATTTTTTATATATTATTTTAGGTAATCTTATTCTTTTCCTAGAATAAATTGTATCCATTTTTACTATTGTTCTCCTTCCTTATAAGGTATACACCAAGCCAAATCGTTTCCATATCTTGAATATTATTTCCTTATACTGATAATAGGAACGTAATTTGAACGTTCCTATTATATTATGCTGATATTTCATTCCTTGTGTATACATATTTCGGAATAAATAACTGTTGCCCTACATATATCTTATTTTCATCTTCTATATTATTTACTCTTACTATGTCTTGTACTGTACTTCTAAATTTTTTCGCAATTTTCCATAAAGTATCTCCTTGTTTAACAAAATAAATTACCATACTATAAATTTGCTTATCTCTTGTTTCATCTATGTTTACTTCATCTATAATATTGATTTTTATAGTATTTGACATATTTACTGTAAACTCTAAATCTATTTTTGTTTCTATATTTCCATCCGTACCTACAATAAAATCTCTGTTTACTACTTCTACATTTGTTTCTATATTCATGTTTTGATTTATTTCTTGTGAATCTATACTAAAATTAAATGGTAATTTCATCTGCTTTACATCTATTCTTGCCACATTTGTAGATGAAAAAATAAAGTTCAATTCCATTTCACCTTCATACATTACCCTTGCTTTTGTAACATTTTTATTTAATATAATTGGTTTTACTTCTACATCATATATTTGCCCACCATTAATTTCTGGCACCATAACTTTTTCTCTTATATTACACATATCTTTTATTTCACATTTATTCGCCATAGTATTTACACATCTTTGGTTAAAGTTTAGAATTTCACATGGGCTATATAAATCTTGTATAAGTCTTATATCTTTATTTTCATATACTCTTGCATATATTTCAACTTCAATTTCTATATATACTGAATGTTCTTCTACTTGATTTGGCTTTACTACTATATTTTTTAGTTTATATTTCATATCGCATATCTTATCATCATCTATATTTTCAATATCTACAAACCCCATTATTGGTATTTTATTTTCTACTAGCTTAATTCTATTATCTTCTGTAAGATACATCATTTTAACTGCAATATCTGCCTTTCCTAATACTTTGTTATAACTTATTTTTATATCTTTATTTATAATAGACAAATCTACTTTTAATATTTCTGCTAAGTTATCTATATTTTCTATTACTATAGTATCTTTTGCATATGCTTTTGATGTACCTTCTCCTATAAGCGAATTTACCTTTAGTTCTATTTCTTGTGATTGTATTTCTTGTATGTTGTTTATTTGTTTTATGATATCTACATTTTCATTTGCATATACTGATATTTCAACTTGTAATGTTGCTTTTACATTTATTTTTCTTCCGTTTAATATTTTACATTCTATTGATTTTATAGATACATTTTCATCTAAACTCATATCGCTAGTACACTCTTTAAAATCTAGAACTTGTGTAAAGTCTATACTTGTATTTAAACTTCTTGTAGCTTCCTCCTCTCCATCTGCAAGATACATTACATATACATTTACATCTCCATCTATTCTTACTTTGCCATCTAATACTTCTTTTTTATATATACATACATTTCCAGTCGTATTTATTGTATTTAGTATATCTGGTTTTACATCTGGTACTATCATGTCGCCTTCTACTACTATTATTTCGCTTTTTTGTCCTACTATTTTATTCAATACAATATTCTCCTTCGTTACATCTACCTGCATTGTTACTCCTCCTCTTTTTTATTAGTTTATATGTAATGTATATTATGAGGACAAAAAAAAATTCCTAAATATTTAGGAATTTTTTTAAATTACAAATTTTTTTGTTTTTTTACTTTCTTCTTGTGGTATTATTGGGTTGTAACTTTCCCCATCAAATAAACTAACTTCTACTGTTCTTGTTAATACATCTGTATAGCTATATGTAACATTTCTATCGTTTTCATCATACTTAACTATAAATAAGTTAGGATATGTCTTTTCTATTGTAGCTTTTTCTTCAAAATATTTATTTCTTCCTAATGTTCCTTTTACTATTACTTTTTGCCCAATGTTTTCTGTAATATCTGTTTTTAAATTTGTGATATCATCTTTGTAAATCATTTTATCACCTACTTTATTATTATGAGGTAATTATATCATTTATGTAGTAAAATGTCAAAAAAGAAAGATATAGTTTAATGCCTGTATTTCAATTGTTACATGGGGTTGATAGTTTTGTTACATTTATATGACATTATTGTTGCAGTATTGTTACATTTAATTATTCTAGAGAGTATTACAATATTTATATAAATCAGATTACCTCTCAGTTTGCCACTTAACCTGCAAAAATATTTTAGTTTTCGTAGATTAAGTATAAAAGTAAATTCCAGTTTTAAAAGAATTTACTAATTCAAGAGAAAATATGTTAAATATATTAGATGAAATAAATAATATAAGAATGAAAGAAATAGAACAGGATGAAAAAAAATCACTATTACAACCAAGAGAAGCTGAACTATCTTCATTAGAAGCAGAAGAAAAAACAATTTTGGAGGCAGAAGTCTTAATATATAAACAAAAAGAAGGACAAGATATAGGAGAGTAATATTATGAAGAAAAACACACAAGAAAAATCATTAGTACAAGTTAATGAAAATACTATATTTTATAAAATAAAGAGACTTTTTAAAAATTTATTTAATAAAAATATTGATACTACTGACAATTATGTTTCTATAGAAGATAACAATAATCCAGTAGAAAGTGAAAATAAGAAAAATTCTTTTATGGAGTCAATTACAAATATTGAAGACGAAGAAACTAAATTATTAAAACTTCAAAGACAATATCGCTCTGGAGAAATAAAAGAAGAAGAATTGACAGAAGAACAAGTAAATTTATTATGTACTTTATATGACAAGCAAATAGCAAACTTAAAGAAATCTAATAAGATGAGAAAACAAAGATTATTAGAATATAGAAAAAATTTGCAAACAAATAATTAATAAAATTTAGTTTAGAAATATAAAAAAATATGTCATACAAAGAAGGTGTAGTTACAAGAAAATACACCTTCAATTTGGATATCTGTTGCATTAAAGATTTTTCTTTGCTTTAAAACAATTAAATATAAATTAATTCACTAAAAATAATTTCTTCTGCCTGATTCTTAATAGAGTTCATAGTACCTACTCAATAAAGTATACTGTATTTTTCATATCTTCGGTTAAGTCACTTTTACTTTTAACTCGCTAATAATTTGTTGTACTCTAGTATCTGCTGTTGCTTGTAATTCTTTCAAATGTGTATTTAATGTTCCATACATAAGCATTATAGTATAATCAGTTTTTTTATATCCTTGTTTGTGTAAATACAGACGGTCCTATACTAAAACATGACTATGTTTCACATAAGTTTAATCAAATACTAAAAGATAATAACTTGAAGTCTATTAGATTTCATGATTTAATACATTCGTGTGCTAGTTTATTATTATCTAATAAAGTGAGTATGAAAGATATTCAAATATGGTTAGGTCATTCTAGTTATAATACTACAGCAAATATATATATACTCATGTAGATGTAGAATCAAAACAAAATTCTACTTTAGTAATTGGTAGTAGTTTAAACTTTACTAAACCTAGTCAAGATAATGACAAAGAAAATGAAAAAATGGAGTTAGAAAATAAAAGTTGTTAGAAAGTTTAAAAAATAAAAAATCCTATTTAAGCCACTATATAAAGATTTTATAAAAATAAGATGTTGCACATTTTTATAATTAAAACCTCAAGTACATTCTTACGAAACACTTGAGGTTCTAATGGTGCCTTAGCAAAGGACATATGCAATAAATACCTTACACAAAAGTACCTTATTATCCATTTCAAAATCAGTTATAGCAATAGTTCCAAAGAAATGTATACCCACATTGGTGTTTTTTTGTCTATTACTATGTTTTTAATTTAACATAACTTTTATATTTGGCAATACTTTTTAAAAATTTAATTTTGTTTAATCTAATTCTAATTTATATAGTCTTTGTATCCTTTGCTCTTTATTGTAAGTATCAATATCAGAAATATACTTCCAATCAAACTTTTCATATAAATTTATATGTTTTGTATATAACCACAATTCATTAGAAATTATATTGTTTCTTGCATTTTCTTTTACACTTTCCATTAATTTTCTACAAATTCCAGTATTTCTATATTTTTCATCTACATATACATTTGCAAGCCATGGATATATATTGGGTCTAACAAATAAATCTTCATAAGAAAATTGATACATACCTACAACTTCGTTATTTATAAATGCTCCATAAGTTTGTGGTAGTCTACCTTCTTGTAAACTATATTTAATAAATTCTTTTACTTGTTCAAATGTATGCATTTCATCTTTTCCCCACCACTCATACATCCACTCTGTTATTTTATTAAGATTATTTTCATCTATTTTCGTTATTTTCTTTATTTTAATTTCTTCCATATAATTCATTCCTTTGCTAATCTATAATTCCATCTTCTTTCATCATTAATATACTTTTCTCATGAGAATCTTCATCTTCTGATATATTTATAAATTTGTTATTCCATAATTCTACTTTTTCATCACATAAACTAATACTAAATATCTTTGGTTTCCCCTCAAATATGTCTTTATGTTCTTTTTCATTATAATAATATTCCCCTAGATCCATATTTCTTTTATAAAACGCCTGTGCTTCATTATTCCACATTTCAAAAGTATATAATCTCAAATACTTTTTATTCAGAGTCTTTGCAATTTCGATTGTATAATCTAGTATTTGTTTTCCATACCCTAATTTTCTATATTCTTCCTTTAGTCCAAACCAACTTAGCCATACTGTATCTGAATATTCTGGAATTTCATAAATGCCTGTTACCCCAACTGGTATATCTTCTATATAAGCTATATATCCTATGTATAAATCTTTTCTTTCGCCTGTGATTTTCGATTTATATACTGAATATGCACTTGAATTAGGAAAAATTTCATATTGTAATCTTGTTGCCACCTTTATATTATGTTTGTTTATTTCCTTAAATGTTAATTTCTTTATTATCTTACAATTTTGTTCTATTCTCTCTTTTCCTGATATTGCTTCATATATATTTAATATTTCTCTAATAATTATAGTTTCATCATTTTTAATATTTGAAAATAAGTAAGGTGTATATATAACATCAAACAAAAATAAATCAAAATTTAATTTTTTAAAACCTACTTTTTCATAAAATTTTTTTCTTTTTTCTCTTAATAAATTTTCTTCTGTATCTTTGCCTAATCCAACTTTTTCAATTTCTATAAAAATACCACTATTTTCTTTTTCTTGTTCTAATAGAATTTGTAATGCTTTAGTACCAAATTTACTATTTCTATATTGTGGTAGTATAGCTAAATAATCTAAAACAACATATCCTTTATCTTTAACTTTATTTAATATCATAAATCCAATTATTTCATTTTTGTATAAAATTTCTATAATTCTTGTGTAGTGCTTTTCATAAGACGATTTTAATAGTTCTATTGGCTTTCTTTCATCTTCTGGAAATATTTCTAAATAATATGAATATACATCTTTTTTAAATCCATCTATACTTATATCTTTTAATTTTATATCTTCCATAATTGTTTATTTTTCTCCTATTAATTTCTTTCAATTATGATGTCTGCAACTGTTAAATTAGTTTCATTTGTAACATTATCCATAATTGTTTTAGCAACATCATAAGGTTTCATAAATGTAGATTGTTTTTCTTCTGATACATAATCTCTGCTATTCTTATAAAACTCTGTGTTTATTCCTCCTGGATATACTCCTATTACTTTTACACTTGTACCTTTATAGCAGGCTTTCAAACTTTCTGTATATCCTCTTTCTCCCCATTTAGTAGCACAATATACCGCTTCTTGCTTATTTCCTCTTAATGCTGCAGATGACATTATATTTACTATTTTTAAATCTTTTTCTTCTTTTACTTTTAAAGTTTCTGTTGAAAATAAAATCATACCTTGTAAACCTTTAAAACATTTGTCTATATCTTCTTTCTCATACTTTGTAGCTAGCTTAAATGATGGCTCTCCTGCATTATTAATTAGTATTTTTATATCTCCTAAATTTGATATTTCATTAATAACATATTTAACAAATTCACTATCTGAAATATCTCCTATAAAGCCTTTGTAGTTATCTTTATATGTATTATTTAATACTTTCATTTTTTCAAAAGCTCTATCTATAAATAATTCTTTTTGATTAATTGTTTTACAAGTTCTAAGCCTAGTCCGACTTGCTCCACCTGTTATAATTACTATTTCCTTGCTCATTTTTTCTCCCTTCTATTATAGTTCCAATATATCATAATCTATAAGTTTTTTCAACTTTTTTTATGTTATTATTAAGTTAGTTTTAGATATTTTTATATTTAATAATGACAAAAAACTGCACATTGATAATTTCATATTACATAACCCAAATTTAAAAAATGGGTAAATAGATTAAAGGAGGTACTCTAAGTGAACAATTTAGACAACTATCATTTAATGTTTAATAACTATCCAGATGTAGTAAACATTAAGCAACTTCGTGAAATGTTAGGTGTAGGAATTACAAAAGCTTATACTTTGGTAAATGACAATATTATTCCTTCAAAGAAAATTGGAAGAGAATATAAAATTCCAAAAGTAATGATAATCA
>CAQOYX010000053.1 GCA_948852375.1 uncultured Clostridia bacterium | reverse complement strand
TCTTGCAATAAACCTTTTTCGACCGATTTTCTTAATAGGGTTCTCCTTAATCGTTTGCAAGACCTCCCGCGGTAAGACATATATCTTTCTTCGATTAGCTACTCACTTTACTACATAAAGTTACGAGTATCTTTTGGACTTTAGTTTGTTGAGCAACCTTATCCATTTATGTAGCCTTATAGTAAGTTTCTGTTCGTTAGTCCTCGATTTTGTTCCACACTTCCTTTAGCCCCATGCCTCACGACTGATGCTTTGTGCTTCCCTAACACTTCGTCGATACCTACGCGTGTAGTGGATTTTCACCACCTAGATATATGCCATGCACGGCACACTCAAAAAAGGAAAAGATAAACCTTTCCTTAAATTGACGACATTGAAGCTTTATTTTCGCTTCTTATCAATATAAATCATAATTCCAAATAATAAAAGTGAAAAGATACTAACTGTAATCCCAATATTTTTCCATGGCGCTCTATATGTAATTTCTATGTTATGTTTTCCTTTTTCTAATGGAAAACCAATAAATACATCATTAACTTTAGAAAATTCCTGTTTTTTTCCATCTACTTTAATTTGGAATGCTTCATCATAAGGAATGGATAAAATAAAATGTCCACTTTCAGATACATCAATTACACCAGAAATCTGATCCCCTTTCGTTTTCTTCAAATCTACGATCATTGAATCTACTGCTTTTGAATTGTTTTTGAAAGTTTGATAATCTAGTATATAAGTTTCTATATCAACGATTTCAAAAGTACCTTTACTCATATAAACAGAAAGATGATCTATTTCTTTTCCTGAAATAGCATATTCAAAATCATAATTTTCATTATGATACATCCATTGTTTGCAAGTAAGTTTATTTGATATTTGATTAATTGCAATTGATAGATCACCTTTTTTACAACTTTGAGACTTATCAACCCTAAATTTAATCATTAAAATTTGACTATCTTTTACTATCTCTTTTAAAGGAATATCAAAAGTTATATTTCTCTTAGCTGTTACAGTATATCCTCTATCTGTTTTAATTACTTCTAATCCATCAATAGCAGAAGGATATTCTATTTCATATTTCTCTATATCACTTGAAAAAGAATTCTCACCTTGGTTTTCTACAACTACCCCATTCATTAATAATTCCATATTATATGGATATTCTAATGTATCATAAAATGATTTCTGATAAATATTGGTAGTTACATATCCTAATGGATAAACATTATCATTTTTGTAAATTCCATATTCTCCATTTTGTTCTACCAATTCATATCCAGCTGGCTGATCTCCAATTTTTGCAAACACATATTTTACATTCATCAAAGTTTGAAAAAAGATGTTATTAGAAGAAGAAGTTACTAATCGATTACGATAAGTATCTGCATTTCCCATTTTATTATAAAAGAAATCTTTATTATTATTTTAATAATAATAGCTATACTTTTGGTACTTGGCGTATTTTTATATGATTATATACCAACAAACAAAATAGTACCCAAAATAGAACAATATCAAGTACCAGAAAATATTCAAAAAGAATTAGACGAATATGTTAGTGAAGAAGAACAACAAAAAACACAAATAGTATATGAAATAGATGGAACAGATTTAAAAAATGACGAAAAAACCAAAGATTACCAAAAAGGAAAAGTAAATCCTTTTGGACAGGATGGGATAGGCTCTACAAACACAACTAACAACAATAATACTGCAGGCAATGCAGGTACTAACAATAAAAATAGTACTACAAATAATATAAATTCTAGTACTAAGAATTCGAATTCTGTAGGTAATTATTTACCAAATACAGGAACTAAATAGGCTATATTTATAAAAAATAAATATATCAAAAAATATTTTAAGGAGGAGTTTTTTATGCTAAAAGGACAAAAAGGTATTACATTAGTAGCTTTAATGATTACAATTATAGTATTATTAATATTAGCAGGTGTTACACTTTCATTAACATTAGGTGATAAAGGTATTTTTAATACTGCTAAATGGGCTGCTAGAAACTATACTAATGCAGCAAAAGAAGAACTAAACAATTTAAACACATTTATGAACGAAGCAGATGCTGCAGCATGGGATGCAACACACTAATTAAATTAGAGTAATAAAATGGCATATGCAATTTTTATGTATATGTCATTTTGCTTAATTGCTAAGGAGAAACAAATAATGTTAGAAACTATACTATTAATTATTGTATTTATATTAGGAATATATTTTGGAAGTTTTTTTACACTTACAACATACAGATTACCAAAAAATGAAGATATTACGCATACACATTCATACTGTCCAAGTTGTAACCATAAGTTAGGAATGTTAGATTTAATTCCAGTATTTAGTTACATATTCTTAAGAGGAAAATGTAAATATTGCAATAAACCAATTGGAATAAGATATTTTATATTTGAGATATTAACAGGAATAACATTTTTGTTATTTGCTATATCTTTAAAAATTGATATTTATCAGTTGAATATTAATACAATAATAATTTTTGCACTAACAATTTTATATTTTGTTAGTTTATTTATAATTGCAGGAATTGAAAAAGAACAAAGTACAATCCAAAAGTCTATATTAGTTTATGGTGTTTTTGTTTCATTGGTATATATGATATATTCATATACACTAACAAAAACAAATGTATATGAATATGTTATATATTTAAGTTTTATGATTATCCTATTATTTATGGATATATACTTACTAAAGAAAAACTTAAAATATAATTATTGGATACAAATATTAATTTTAATATTATATATGCTAATTTTTTCAGGGGCATATAACACAATATATACAATTGTAATGGCTATATTAGCAATAGGTATAAAAAATATATTAAAACACTTAAAAAGAAGAAAGATGAGAATAATAAAAAATGAGAAGACACCTATAGCATTCTTTTTATGTGTATGTAATATTGTAGTGATAATTATAACCAATTTTATAGTAAATTATATGATGTATTACTAAAGGGCTCTCACCGCAGGTGACTGGGGGTTCTATCATATAGTATCACTTATTTAGAAGGGATGGCAGCAAAATGAATTACAAAAAGTATATAAATAATAAAGGATTTACCACAACTGACATAATTATAGCAATTATAATTATTATATTATTCATATCAATAATCACAAGTGGATTTTACAATTATTACATCACAACACAATCTAAAAGCAGAAAAACTGTAGCAACAAATGCCATAATTGATGTAATTGAAAATGTAGAAATGATGGAATATGATAGCGTTAGTCGGTACTACTGTAAATGAATTAGTACAAAATCTAAATACAGAAGAAACAATACCAAAAGGATATACCATAAAGACAGAATTACAAAAATATAATGAAATAGCAGGAAATGAAAATAAAAAAGATTTAATAAAAATTTTAAAGGTAAAAGTAGAATATACAGTAGGAAATAAGCAAGAGAATCTTGAAATAACAAGATTAATTACTAGATAAATTAGTTCTTACAAAAAAATAAAGGAGAAAACTATGAAACAAGATAGAGGAATAACTACAACAAGTTTAATTATATATATAATAGCAATGCTAATAGTAATAGGAATTATTGCCACTATTACCTCTTTCTTTTATACAAATATAATAAATGTAGAAGATAGCAGTAACAATGTATCTGAAATAACAAAATTTAATATGTACTTTTTACAAGAAACAAAAAATCAAAATAACGACATAGTAAAAAATACAGAAAAATCTATTACATTTTTAACAGGAAATACTTTCACATTTCAAGATAACAGCATATATCTAAACCGTAGCAAAATTTGTAAAAATGTAAAGGATTTGAAAATAAATGTTGAAGAATTAAAAAAATTATAAATGTATTAATAACAATAGGAGATAACCTAGAATATACTAAAACGACAAAATATGTATTATCACAAAACAAATAGCTAATTAAAAAAACTAGAAAGTATATGTAAATTCTGGTAAATGACGAAAAATACACAAAAATAATATAAAATAAGATATAATATAATTAGTAACAAAGACAAAGGAGGAAAAATGTATATGGCAAGACAACCAATAGGAATCGAGTTAGTAAGAAGGGGAATTATCAATGAATCAGATATTTCAAGAGCATTAGATTACCAAAAATCACATCCAGATAGAAAAATTGGTGATATTTTAAATACATTAAATGTCTGTAATTCATATACTTTAATTCAAGCTATAGGTGATATATTAGAAGAAAAGGCAATACTATTAGACGAAAATAGTATAAAAATAAATGTATTAGATTACATTTCATTAGATGTATTAAAACAAAATAAAGCAATTCCATTTGAAATAGAAAATGGAAGAATAAAAGTATGTTTTTCAGACACATCAAATAGAAGAGCTGTAGATACAATTAGATTATTATTAATCAATAAAGGATTAGTAATGGACAAATATATTACATTTCAAACAAATATAGAAAAAGTACTAGCATCATTAGAAGGAAATGGTACAAATGATATAAAATCAACATCTGATATTACAGGGTTAATAGATACAATAATAAAAAAAGCGATGCAACAAAGAGCAAGTGATATTCACTTTGAACCAATGGAAAATTCTATAAGAATTAGATACAGGATAGATGGTGAACTATATACAATAGGAAACTTAGAAAAAGAAAAGCAAACACAAATTATAGGAAGACTAAAAGCAATATCTAATATGCACCAAGAAAAACAAGAATCTCAAGATGGTAGAATTATTAGTTATCCAGAATATAATATACGTGTATCATCACAACCAAATGTATATGGAGAAAAATTTGTATTAAGGTTATTAAAGAAAAATGAAAATGTAAAAAGCCTATTTGATTTAGGATTTCCAAATGATGAAAAAATGGTAAATAAAAGTTTTAATAAGAAAAACAGTATAACAATAATGGCAGCTCCAACAGGAGAAGGAAAAACCACAACCCTATATAGTGTTATAGATTATTTAAATAGACCAGAAATAAATGTAACAACAATAGAAGATCCAGTTGAAATTAGAATTCCTGGATTAAACCAAGTAGAAATAGATGCGAAAACGACTTTTTCAGATTCATTAAGAACAGTTCTAAGACAAGACCCAGATATTATACTAGTAGGAGAAATAAGGGATTCAGAAACAGCAGAAATAGCAATGCAAGCAGGACAAACAGGTCATTATGTACTATCCACAATACATACTATAGATAGTGTAGAAGTTATAACAAGATTAAGAAAAATGGGGATATCTAACTATGATATTGCAAGTATACTTGCAACTAGTGTATCACAAAGATTAGTTAGGAAAGTATGCCCACACTGTGCAAGAAGAAGAGAATTTACACCTCGGAGAAATAGATATAATGACATCTATTGGAGCAAAATATGGAGTCAACTTTGATTTTACAGGAAAAACTACATATGATACAGTAGGATGTGAACATTGTAACAATTCAGGATATTACGACAGAATTGGTATATTTGAAATACTAATAGTAGATGATGAAATAAGAGAACTTATTACTAATAATGCATCTACTCTAAAAATAAAAGAACAAGCAATTAAAAAAACATATAAGCCATTAATAATAGATGGAATAAATAAAGTAATAAATGGAGTAATTACATTACAAGAATTAAACAAAAAATTAGTAATATTTTAATAATCCATATAGTAAAAAATAATAAATTGGAGGAGTTATAAATGATACAAATAGAAAAAATATTAGACTATGCAATTGAAAAAGATGCATCAGATATACACTTTATCTGTGGAAACAAACCAATGTTAAGGATTTTAAGAGATTTAGTTGAAGTAGAAGATACAGAAAGTTTAATACCGGAAGATATGAATGAAATATATGATTATTTAGTAAAAGGAAATATAGATAAAGACAATGTATTTAAAAATACAAAAAAATTAGATACATTCTTAGAATATGCAGGAAAACGTTTTAGGGTAAACATTTCATTATCAGAAGACATACCACTTTTCACATTAAGAATTATAAAAAATGAATTACCAAGATTTGAAGATTTAGGAGTTCCAGATGTAGTTAGACGTATGACATTTCAGCCACAAGGGTTAATGTTAGTTACAGGGAAAACAAACTCTGGAAAAACTACAACATTAAATGCACTAATAAATGAAATTAATGAAACACAAAACAAAAAAATTCTAACACTAGAAAGCCCAGTAGAATTTAAACATCATTCTAAAAAATCAGTAATAGTACAAAAAGAAGTAGGAATAGGAGGAGATTCATTAAGTTATAGTGATGGTGTAAAAAACTCTTTAAGGGAAGACTGTGACATAGTAGTAGTAGGAGAAATTAGAGATAAAGAAACAATGGATGCAGCAATAGAAACAGCAGAATCAGGACATTTAGTAATAGGAACTTTGCACACGAAATCATGTGCAGAAACAATAGACAGAATGATAAACTTTTACGATATAAGTGACCAACCAACAGTAAAATATCTAATATCATCATTATTAAAACTAGTAATATCACAAAGGCTACTAAAAGGAACAAGTGGAAAACTAGTGTTAGTTCCAGAAGTAATGGTAGTAGACAACATAGTAGCAGGATTAATAAGAAAAGAGAAGATAAGTGTATCAGAAATAGAAGATGCAATACAAAGCAACTTAGAAAAAGGAAGCATAGGATTAATAAATTCAATTGCAGAGTTATTTGTAGATGAAAAAATAACTTTAGAACAAGCAAAATCGCAAATCGAAGAAAAAAATATAGAAACCTTAAACAGAACCATAATGCAACTAAGAATTAAGAAGAACAAATAAATACTTATAATTTGCGCTCATTTATATGAATAAGTATTTAAGAATTTCCAATCAGCTATGCTGACAGCCCCCTTAAGTAAAAAGGTTTTTAGACACAAGAAGAAATGTAGTACAAACTAGTGTGAATGAAGTAATATATTTTACTTTTGTAATGGACACTAGACAACTATAGTGGAGGGAATATCCCTTAGCATTGGGAAATCACAATGAAAAAAAGCAAATATATTATTTAATGGAAGTAGATTGCAAAAGAATACAGGTTTATAGGTAGCCATGAAAAAACCTAAATACAATAAAAGGAGAAAGCAAATGTCAGTATATAGATATAGAGCATTAACTCCAAATGGTGTAATAGTAACCAATAGAATAGAAGAAAACTCAAGAAGTGCTGTAATTAGAAAACTAAAAAGAAACAACTTAACCCCAATTAATATTACAGAACAAATAGCAATTACTAAAAAGCCAACTAAAACAAACAAAAGAAACATAAAAGATATAGAAGAAATAATGAAAAACGTAAACACATCAAATATTCTAACAAACCGAGAAAAAAACAAAGAAACATACATCCAAAAGATTAACAATGCACTTGCAAAAACAGAAAAAATAACAACAAGAGATATTGTAGTTTTCACACAAAACTTCTATCTATTAAAAAAAGCAAACTTCAATAACATACATGCACTAAAAACCATTATAGACAGTACAGAAAACTATATATTTAAAGGAATATTAGAAGACATACTAGCTGGAGTAGAAGCAGGAGAATACATGTACACAACAATGGAATACTATAGTGATGTATTCCCATATATCTATATCAACATGGTACGTGTAGGAGAACTGTCAGGTTCACTTACAAATTCACTACAACAAGCAGTAAGATATCTAGACAATTCAGCGGGCATAAATAAAAAATTAAGAAACATTCTAATACCAAACATTATACAATTAACATTATTATTAGTAATGTTATTTGTGGGAACATTAGTTGCAGTACCAGCTTTACAAGGTTTATACGAATCAGTAGGAAGTACAGATACTTTGCCTGCCATAACACTATGGTTTAAAGATGTTGTTGACTTACTAATACAATATTGGTATATACCAACAGCAATAATTATAGCAATAATTATAGGAATAGTAATGTATATAAGAACGCCAAAAGGAAAATACAATTACGATTATTTCAAATATACAATGCCAATTTTTGGAAAGCTAATATTTGCACTAGAATTTTCAAGACTTATAAAAGCAATGCTTTTAAATTTAAATAATGGTATGAGAATACAAGAAGCATTGGAAGTAAGTAAAAACATATCAAAAAATTATGTTATGCTTTCAATAATAGAAACGTCAATAAACAATATACTAATAGGTCAAAACTGGATTGATCCATTTGAAAAATCAGGACTTGCTTCATCAATGATTATAGAAATGTTAAAGATAGGAATGCAAACAGATTTAACAGAAATGATGGAGAAATTAGTAGAATATATGGAAATAGATATAGACAACATAATGGACAAGATAATGCAAGTATTACCACAAGTAGTGTACAGCATAGTGGGTGTAGTATTAATATTCTTTGTATTAGTAGTACTTGTACCAGTACTAGAAGCATATATGGGTAACTTTTTGTTATCAGCAGCAGGATTTTAATAAAAAATGTTTGGGTCGCATTTATGCGACCTAAAATAATAGAACTAAGGGAAGATAATATTTTAAAATTAAATAGAAAAGAAGGATTTATATAACATGAAAATTGGAATAGACATTGGCGGAAGTCATATTGGAGTAGGTTTGGTAGAAGAAAATGGTAAGATTATAGCTAAACAAGAAAAAGATTTATTAAATAAGGAAAAAGAAAATATAAAAGAAATAATTATAGAAACTATTATACAATATGTAAAAGAAATCACAGAAAAAAATAATATAGATATAAATTTAATAGAATATGTAGGAATAGCATTTCCTAAAAGCTTACGTAACAGTAAAATAGGAAAAGCAGTAAATCTAGGGATAAACGGATTTGAAATAGAAGAAGAATTAAAAAATAAACTTAAAATACCAATTTATATGAGAAATGATGCAAAATGTGCTGCAATTTGTGAAAAAAAGTATGGAAGTTTAAAACAATATAAAAATGCAGTATTTTTAAGCATAGGAACAGGAATAGGTGGAGCAGCATTTCTAGACAATACTTTATTAGGTACTCCTAAAAATGACTTATTTAAAATAGGTCATATAACAATAAAAAAAGATGGAATACAATGTAAATGTGGTAAAAATGGATGTTTTGAAAACTATGCCTCAATTACAGCATTAAAAAGGGAGGTAATTAAAAGATATAATATAAGTAAAGAAATAACTGGGATAGAATTACGAAAAATTATTATTGAAAATCTACAAGATGAAAAAATGCAAGAAATATTAGATACATATATAGAGGATTTTAAAGTAGGTTTATCAAATATAATAAATCTATTCGAACCAGAAGCAATATCTATTCGGAGGAAGTTTTGCATATTATGAAGATATATTTTTAGAAAAAATAAGAATAAAAATGAAGAAAAATAGTGAAGAATTTGGAGAAAGTAATCCTAAAATACTAATAGCTGATTGCAAAAATGACGCTGGAATTATAGGAGTGGCGAATATAATATAAATCAAACTGTTAGTTCATATTTTCATAATTTGACTTTTGAATGAAAATTTGGTACAATATAATAAATAGGCAGTATTATGCCATTTATTATAGATGTGCTAACATGGACTTTATGTTGCACAAAAAACGGTCTTGAACATTGAAAAAATAGGAGGAGCAAATATGCTAGAAAAGTTAAAGAACAAAAAGGTAGTAATACTCCTAATCCTATTATTTTTATTAGGAGGATGTAGTTATTGTACTATTAATCTAGTACAGCGGCTAACAGTGTTGGAAGAAGAGGTTCCTAATCCAACGGAGAAACCAACGGAGGCAACGGAGACACCAGCTGAACAGACGGAGAAACCAACGGAGGCAACGGAGACACCAGCTGAACAGACGAAGACACCAGCGGAGCCAACGGAGAAACCAGCTGAACAGACGAAGACACCAGTGGAGCCAACGGAGACACCAACGAAGCCGACAAAGAAACCAGCAGAGCCAACGGAGACACCAACGGAGCCGACAAAGAAACCAGCAGAGCCAACGGAGACACCAGTGGAA
>CAQOYX010000052.1 GCA_948852375.1 uncultured Clostridia bacterium | reverse complement strand
GCTGTTTGACCATGTGATTACATCATTTTGTTTTATGCTTTTTAGCCTGTTTGCTTTGTCATAGCTATATTGTATTTCATTGCTTTTTCCTGATTGGCTGTACTTTGTTGTGTTTATATTGTTATTTATATCATATCCATATTCACTTGTAAACCCGTTTGTATTATTTTCTTTTACTATTCTATCTGCTAGGTCGTATGTGTAGTTTGTTGTGTTTCCATTTACATTGTCTTGTATTGTTTTTATATTTGATTTTGCATCATATGTGTAGTTGTATGTTCCGTTTGTTCCTGTTTTCTTAGTTACTCTGTTGAATCTGTCGTAGTTATATGTTATTGTTTGGCTATTTCCATATGTTACACTGTTTAGGTTTCCATTTTTTGTTTCATAGTTGTTTGTTGCTAGTATTTGGTTTCCTATTTTGGTTTGTTTTACATTTCCAAAGTTGTCGTATATGAATGTGTATTTGAATCTGTTGTGTGTTATTGTTTCTAACTTGTCGTTTTTGTATGTGTATTCATTTGTGTATGTTTTTCCTCCTGCTTGTTTTGTTACTTTTGTTATTCTGTCTAGGTTGTCGTATGTGTAGTTTGTGTCTTTGCTTTTTGCGTCTGTTATTTTTGTTATTGTTCCTGTGTTTTGGTTGTATTGGTATTGTGTACTGTTTCCTGTTTCGTCTGTTAGTTTTGTTTGATAGTTTCCATTAGATGTATATTCTGCTTGTGCTTGAATATATTTGTTGCTATATTCTATTTTTATTTGTATTGCATGTATCATTTTTCCTTGATAGAATGTTCCTGCTATTTCTCCATCTTGTATCCAATCTTGCCAGCCTATCCCTTCTACATATGCTCTGTATTTTACACTGTATCCTGGTAGGTTTTCTAGTTCTATCTTTAATGCTTCTATTCTAAGACTTCTTCCTTCTGTTCCTGCAAGTCCTCCGTCTTGTACCCAGTTTTGCCAGCCTATGTCTTGTATGTGTGCTTGGTATTTTATGTGAGCATTTTCTGGTTTTCCGTCTAGTTCTATTGTTAGTGCCTCTATTCTATAGTTTAATCCTGCACTTCCTGATGTTTCTCCATTGTATGATGGTTCTTTCCATCCTTCTTCTTGTACGTGTGTTTTGTATTTTATGTTTATGTTTTTTTGTGTTTCACTGCTTCCATTTACTTTTGCATTTGTTATGTTTCCTTTGGAGTCATAGTCGAATGTGTATTTGTTTCCAATAGAATTTGTTGCACTTATTAATTTGTTTGGGTTTCTTGTGTCATATTGATAGTCGAATTTTCCTCCACTTGGGTTTATTGCAGTTATTAAATTGTTGTTTGAATTGTATTTGAATGTTTGTTCATTTTTTGTGTTGTCTTTTGTCGTTATTACGTTTCCTTTTTCGTCGTATGTATAGCTTTGCCCAAATTCTTCTTTGAATAGACCTATGTTGTCAAAGTATGTTTCGTTTGCGTTATTTGTGCACACTAGGTATACTGATATGCTTGTGTAGTCACTGTCTGCTATTACTACTTCTGATTTGAATTGCCAACCGCTTCCGTCTACGTTTATTAGTTTGTCTATTACTTGTAATGTTCCATTTGTTCTTTTGAAGTGTAGGCTTAATGATATTTTTTTGCTTTCTTTTATGTTGTTTTGTATTGCTCTACTATTTACCCATGTTGCAAGTGTTAGTATGTCTCCTTTTTTTCCACTTACATTTATTTCTTGACCTATGTTTTTATCTTTACTACTGTCTCCTACTATTTTAAATTTTCCATCTTCTACTTTGTCGTTTGCATCACAGTTTGTTGTTACCCAGTTGTTTAATCCATTACTAAAGTCTCCATTTTTTATTAGGTTGTTTTCTTTGTCTTTTATTGAGAATAGTTGTCCATCTATTGTTAGTTTGTTTTTATTGTTTGTTCCTTCTCCATATTCGTACATTTTTCCATAAGCGTTGTCTATGTCATTTGAGTTTTTTCCAAAGTCTGATATGCTTATTGTTTGTCCACTGTTGTTAAATGTGTATGTGTTGCTATATCCTTTGTTGTCTGTAAATTTTGTTACATTATCTCCATATGATATGCTTAAAGTGTTTCCTAGTTCTCCTCCGTGTGCCATATTCTTTTATTGTTTTTACTCTATTTGCTCTATTTGTTTTTTCATAGTAATATTCGTATTCTATTCGTGAATTGTCTATATTTTTTACTGTTGATAGTAAGTTTTGGTCATTGTATGTATAATATGAACTTTTTCCGCCCATCTGCCCAATATGTTATTTGTGATATATTAAAGTTTTGGTTGTATGTTATTCTTACTACTCTTCCGTTTTTGTCTTCTATTGTTGATAGTCTTGAACCACTGTCATATGTTAGCGTTATGCTGTCTCCTGCTGCATCTGTTACTTTTTGTATTCTACCATTTGAATTTAATTCTATTGTTATTTTGTTTCCAAATGTGTCTTGTGCTTCTTGTAGATACCATGTATTATTTTTGTTTTGGAATATTAGTACATTACTTTGCTTGTCTTTCATTTTGAAATTTCCGTTTCCCTCTTTTGTTAGGGTTAGGCTTAGGCCGTCTTCATCTTTATATTCTGAACCCTCTTTTTTTAAGTAATGTGCTGTTCCGTCTTCATCTATGTATTTTGCATATTCTATGCCATTTATTGTTTCTAAATTTATTGTTTGTGATAAGTTTAGTCTAAATCCTTTTCCATATCCTATATCTATGTCTTTATCGTTTGTATTGTATACATGATTTATGCTTACTGGCATTAAGTTTCCTGGTGTTGTTGCATCTTGGTGTATTAATACTAGGTTTCCGTTGTAGTCATTTGTATAAACTGTTCCTGCACGTCCTATGTTTTGCAAATGGTATGTTTGGTATGATTCTAATCCTGTTTGATTTCTGTATACTATTTGTATATATGGTCTTGCACTTTCATATATTGAAGCTGCATCTGATGAATAGAAATGTGCGTCTGTTTGTTGTGCATTATATGTTTCATAATGGTCTTTTAACATTAGTCCATTATTGTTTCCTGTTACATACCAATCTTTTACAATTGATGTTACATCTAGACTGTAAAATTTAATTTGATTGTTAAAATCAAATTGATATCTAACATAGTCTGTTACTCTATTATCGTATTTATCGTTTAATGCATTCCATGTTGCTTTAGTACTTTCCCATGGTGTTGTCATTTTATGTACATCTATTTGTATTGGTATTGTTGTTGGGGTCCAGTCTTTATCATTAGGATATGAGCATATATTTAACATAGCTCCTATTACTTGATCTCCTGAATTTAGTTGTGGTAAATCAAATTGTATTAATATTCTTGTTGGTTCTTTTAATTTATTGTTATTTCCAACTCTTAGTATATGTGCTTGGGCTCTATCTTTAACATCATCTGCATTATCTCCACCTTTATATATAAATGTGTCTCGTATCGCTCTAATATCTATTGATGTTTCTACTGTTGGATCTATTGTTACAGGATATTGTCTTTCTTCACTCTCTAGCCATTCTTTATTTGGTTTTACTTTTACAATTTGCTTATTTTTTTCATTTATCAGTTCTATGTCAATTGCTCCTGATATTTCATCTTTTGCGTCATACATATATGGTACATCTAAATAAAATACTATGTTTTCTTTATTATCTTTATAAAAGATTACTTTCCCATCTTCTGTTTTTTCTGCTTGCAAACCATTTGTGTCATATTCAAAGGAAAGTTCTTGATTTATGCTGGATTTATCTTTTAGTATAATATTTTCTTTAATTTTATCAGAAACAACATTATATTCTATATCTATGTTATCTAATATATTTTCATATTTTACTGTGCCTGATGATATATTTTTTAAGCTAGTTTTTCCTGTTTCTTTTGTTCCTTTAGTAATTACTTTTATAGCTTCTACTTTGTTGCTGTTTTGCAACGACCATTTTATATTACTATTGTTTATTTTTAATTGTGCTAATTTATTTTTAGTAGCCTTTTTAGAAAATTTTATTTTAAAAGCATTTGATTTATTTTCTACCATGCTTTTTTCTTCGTTTGAGTCTGATAATGAATTATCTATGTCTACTAATTTTCCGTTTTCTTCATAATGCACATTCATCGGATAAACTGACGCTATAATTGTCCCATCTTTATTTAGAAAGTGTTTTTCATTTAGTGTTCTCTTTTCTATTATTTCTCCTATTATCCCGAGTAGCTTGTTCTTTTTCTTGTTCTGTAAGTGTTTGTATTGGTACTTCTATTTCTTCTGTTTTTATTTCTTTATCATAATTTTCTAATTCTTCGTCTTCTTGTTCTTCGTTCTCTTTCGTATTTTCTTGTTCATTTTCTTCTTCATTTACCTCTTCTGGTTCTGCATTTGCTTGTTCATTATCTTCTTTCTTTTCATTTCCTAATTCTGTATTTTCCTTTTTGGTATTTTCTTCTGTTTCTTGTTTAATTTTTTCTTCTTGTTCTTTATTTTCTTCTGTTTTTTCTTGATTTTGATTTTCTTGTTCTTTTGTTTCTTCCTTTTCTTCTTTTGTGTTTGTTTCTTCTTGTTCAATTTCTTGTTGCTCTTTTGTAATGTTGTTTACTCCTTCAGATTGCCTAACTCCTAAAACTATTGCTGGGAAAAGCTGTGATATTATTACAAAAATTATAGCAATAGCAATAGTTTTCATTAGTAAACCGAATTTTTCTTTTTTCCATTTTGCTCATAGTTCTATACCTCCCTCTTTATTTTCTTCTATGTTATTGTTATATCACTTTTATTTTTTCTATTAAATATTACAATTTTATACTTTTTTATACTTTTATAGTCAAAAGTAGCAGTTACTGTTACTTAATTACTTTTTTAGTTATTCTTTCATATAAATTTAATATTTCTATATTAAAAGCTATGTATAAAAACAAAATTACATCTCCTTTGCTATTTTTTCATACAAAAAAAGTCAATCTTTCAATTGACTTTTTTTGTTTATGTATTTTTACTGCTACTCGTTTTTTTAACTTATTAAAATTCTTTAAAGTTCACTAAGATTTATTAAAATCTTTTAAATGTTCTATGCCAAAGGTTTCATTGTTGGGAATAATAAAACATCTCTTATTGAGCTTGAGTCTGTTAATAACATTATTAGCCTATCAACTCCCATTCCAAGCCCTCCTGTTGGTGGTAACCCTATTTCTAAGCTCTGTACGAAGTCCTCATCCATCATGTTTGCCTCTTCATCTCCAGCTTCTCTTGCTTGGACTTGTTTTTTAAATCTTTCATATTGATCTATTGGGTCATTTAACTCTGAATATGCATTTGCATATTCTCTTCCTCCTATAAATAATTCAAACCTTTCTGTTAAACGAGGATCTTCTTTTTTCCTTTTTGTTAGTGGTGATATTTCAACTGGGTAATCACAAATAAACGTTGGCTGAATTAGTGTTTCTTCAACATATTCTTCAAAGAAAATGTTAATAATATCTCCTCTTGTTTTCTTTATATCATCTACTCCTAGTTTTCTTTCTTCTGCTAGTTTTACCGCCTCTTCATCTGTACTTATTTTATTAAAATCTACTCCTGTTACTTCTCTTATTGCATCTATCATTGTTATTCTTTTCCATGATGGTGTTAAATCTATCTTTGTTCCTTGGTATGTAATTTTTGTTGTTCCTAATATGTCTTTTGCAATTTTAGATATCATTTCTTCTGTAATATTCATCATATCATTATAGTCTTCATATGCTGAATATAATTCTATTGATGTAAATTCTGGATTATGTTTTATGTCCATTCCTTCATTTCTAAATAGTCTGCCTATTTCATATACTTTATCAAACCCACCAACTATTAATCTTTTTAAATATAATTCTGGTGCAATTCTTAAATACATGTCTATATCTAAAGCATTATGATGTGTAACAAATGGCTTTGCAGTTGCTCCTCCTGCTATTGTATTTAGTATTGGTGTTTCAACTTCCATATATCCTTTTTCATCTAAAAAATTTCTCATTTCTTTAATAATTTTACTTCTTATTTCAAATGTTTTTTTAACTTCTGGATTCATTATTAAATCTGTATATCTTTGTCTATATCTTAAGTCTGGATCTTTTAAACCATGGAATTTTTCTGGAAGTGGTCTTAATGATTTCGAAAGTAATGTTACACTTTTTGCATGTACAGAAATCTCTTCTGTTTTCGTTTTAAACACAAAACCAGTAATACCTATAATATCTCCTATATCATAAGTTTTAAATTCTTTATAACTTTCTTCTCCTAAATCATTAATGCTTACATAACTTTGTATTTTTTCATCTAAATCTTGAATAGTACAAAATGATGCTTTTCCCATAATTCTTTTTGCAATAATTCTTCCTGCAACAGTTACATCTTTTTCTTCAAATTTTTCATAATTTTGTTTTATTTCTTTTGCAGTATTTGTTCTATTAAATTTAGTAATTTCAAATGGATTTTTTCCGTTTTTTTGTAATTCCTCTAACTTTTCTCTTCTTACTTGCATTAAATGATTAATATCTACTTCCTGTTCTTCGATATTATTATTTTCGTTTTCACTCATATTTTACAACATCCTTCCTTTAAAATACAAATTATACTCTATCTTTATAATGTTATATTATATATTATATTTGCCCAAATGTAAACAATATCTTCAAATTTAACCTTGATTTTTCATCTGCTTTATGTTAAACTGTAAATTGTAGTAAAATTTATATCACTATACCAAAAGGAGGCAGAAATTATGATGATACTAGATGACTTTATTACCGATGACATTCTGACAAATATTGCAAAAGATGCAATAGAAGCTTTTGACCAAAACCCATATGAAAATTATGTAAGGTTTAATTTGTTAGATGACCTATCGAAGCCTTTAATTATAACATTATCAAGGCCTGAGATTGAAGTATATCAGCAAATTACAGAGCCAGTATTGCAACATATGTTTTTTGTATCCTTAGTTGCTATTCAGATCTTTGACACCTCTGAGGTTGCTTGTATTCTTGAGAAATGCTTTACTAGTGTGAAGGAACTTGGAAAAACAGAATATTTAGCAGAAATTGTAGGAAAATTTCAGTCTATCTATTGATAATAGTGAGAAAAGTGCCACATTTTTATGTGGCATTTTTTCTTAATTGTTTTGCATGTTCTATTGCAATCTCTGTTATATCTCCACTTGCAATTCTTGCAATTTCCCTAATTGTTTCATCTTCTTCTAATAATTTTATTTTTGTATTTGTTTTATTGTCCTTTACTTCTTTACTTATATAATAATTATAATCTCCTTTTGCAGCAATGCTTGCAAGGTGTGTTACACATAGTACTTGATGGCTCTTGGCTATATTTTTCATTTTTATACTTACTGCCTTTGCTGCAATTCCACTTATTCCTGTATCTATTTCATCAAAAACTAATGTTTCTACCATATCTACATCTGCAAGTATAGACTTTATCCCAAGCATAATTCTAGACATTTCTCCTCCAGATGCTATTTTTATAAGTGGCTTTTTTTCTTCTCCTGTATTTGTTGATATTAAAAATTCTACTGTATTTAATCCATTTTTATTAAATTCATTTTCTAATAAAACACAAGCCTCAAATTTAGCATTTTTCATTTCTAAATCTTGCAGTTCTTTATTTATCATTTCTGATAAACTTATAGCTTTTTTTGTTCTAATTTCATTCATACTTTTTGCAAGTTTTGCCATTTCTTGTTCTATATTTCTTAATTCTTCTTTTAGCTTATTGTTTATTTCATCTAAATTTTCTATTTCATAAACTTCATTTTCAATTTCGGCTTTATATTTTAATATATCCTCTATACTATTTCCATATTTTCTTTTTAATGAAAATATCATATCTAGTCTTTCTTCTATTTTGTTTCTTTGTTCTTCATCAAAACAAACATCTTCTTTTAAACCTGCTATATCTCTTGCTATTTCTTGAATATCATAATACACATTTTTTAATTCTGATAGTTTTTTTTCGTATTTTTCGTCTATGTTTTCTATTTTTTCCAATGCCCTTATTGCTATATTAATACTATCTATAGATTGCTCACTTAATGCTTTATCAGAAACTTCTAAGTTTTCTGCAATCTTTTCAGAATTTATCATTATGTTTCGTTGTTCTTCTAAACTTTCAGCTTCTCCCTCTTTTAATTTTGCATCTTCTATTTCATTTAGTTGATACTTTAAAAGGTCTAATTTTCTTTGTTTTTCTTTATCATCTCCATAGTTGTTTTTTAACTCTTGTTTTATTTCATTATACTTTTCAAATAGCTCCCTATATTTCACTTTTATATCTAAAATTTCATTACCTATAAAGCTATCTAAATAACCTATATGTGATACTTTATCTAATAATACTTGGTTATCTAATTGCCCATGAATATCTATTACATTTTTCATAAAATCTTTTAGCTGGCTAACAGTTACAAGTCTTCCATTTATTTTGCATGAATTTCTTCCGTTTGCATATATTTCTCTTGAAACTATAATGTTTCCATCTACAGCCAATTCGTTTTCTGGCATGTATATGCTTGCTTCTACATATGAATAATTTTCTCCCATTCTTATCATTTCTTTTGAAAACCTACCACCAGATATTATTGATAATGAATCAATAATTAAAGTTTTTCCTGCACCAGTTTCTCCTGTTAATACATTAAACCCTTGGTTTAAATCTATACTTAAATCATCTATAATTCCTATGTTCTTTATATTAATAGTTGATATCATGATTAGTTCTCCTATCTCATTTCTAAATTATTTTTTTATTTTAATTTCTATCCTAAAATCACTGTCTTTAGCTACTTGATTTTAAACCTTATTCTTTACTTTATATAAATACTCACCATATTATTATAATTCTTTATGTGACTTTTCTACTATATCTTTAATTTTCTCTCTTATAGAAAATAAATCTATTTTATAATTATTTTCCTTTTTCATATGCATAATATACTCTATATTTCCTGCTGGTCCTTTTATAGGTGAATAGTCTATATCATTTATTCTAAACCCTAAACTATTTGCATATAATACTACTTTTTCAATTACCTTCATATGTACCTTTTTATCTTTAACAACACCATTTTTATTAACAAACTCGCTTCCTGCTTCAAACTGTGGTTTTATTAATACTACAATCTCCGCATTATCATTTAAAAGCTCATATGCTTTATCAAGTACATTTGTTAATGAAATAAATGAAACATCAATTGATATAAAATCTACTTTTTGAAAATTTTTTATATCTATATCTTTTATATTAGTTCCTTCTATATTAACAACTCTTTTATCATCTTTTAAAATACTACTGAGTTGATCATGTCCAACATCAAGTGCAAATATTTTATTTGCCCCATTTTGCAACATACAATCTGTAAATCCTCCTGTAGAAGCACCTATGTCCATACATACTTTATCTTTTAAAATTATATTAAACACTTTAATTGCTTTATCTAGCTTTAATCCTCCACGGCTTACAAAAGTTAAAGTTTTTCCTTTTATTTCAATTCTACAATCCTCTTCAAAACTCTTACTAGATTTTTCTATTAAAACATCATTTACATATACACATTTGTCTTCTATTGCATATTTTGCCTTTTGTCTTGTTTCAAAATATCCTTTATTTACTAATATACTATCAATTCTTTCTTTCATATAATTTCCCTCTACCGAATTTTTGTTTGTATATATTATATCCTATTTTTTAAATTTGTCAAGAAAATTTTAAAATATAAAAGTATAAATTTCTTAGAAAAATAAAAAACTCAGAATATACTCCTAAGTTTTTTATTCTAGCTTTTGCTTAATTATCTTTACTATTCGCACCATCTCCTCTTTATATTGTTTTTAGGCAACAAAAAAAATCAACCAGATCTTATTTTCTGATTAATTTTTGTGTTAACTGTTCAATTTAGTTTGAACAGTTACGTCGTTGGTGACCCCTACGGGAATCGAACCCATGATTCAGCCTTGAGAGGGCTGCGTCTTAACCGCTTGACCAAGGGGCCATTTTTACTTAAATTTCTACTTAAAATAGAATACCATGTTTTTTTATTTCTGTCAATTACTTAGCATAATTTTTAATTATGCTAAGTAATTGACAGAAATAAAAAGCTTTAACATCTTTACAAAATTTTTATATTTTTAGTCTAATACCTTTTTTAATACATCTTGCAATCTTTCTTCTTGCCTTGTTAAATACAAATAT